>JAUWJN010000247.1 GCA_030607655.1 bacterium | reverse complement strand
GGTAAGATTGGTAACGCTGTACGGCGCAACAAACTGCGGCGGCGGTTGCGTGAGGTATGGCGCCGGCTAGTTGATAAGATTGACCAGCCGGCGGACGTGGCATTTGTGGCCCATCCGCCCGCGGCTACTGCTACGTATGCTCAACTGGCGGCACTCATCGGTGACCAGGTGTACGAGGCGGGGCTAATTAACCGACACCCGATTTGATAGTTATGAGTAGAATAGCGACTCGGCTAGCAATTGCCCTAATAAAGTTGTATCAGGTGACCATCTCGCGGCTGCTGCCGCGGACTTGCAGATTTCACCCCTCCTGCTCGCAGTATACCATTGAGGCCCTGCAGGGCTATGGGCTGTGGCGGGGACTGCTGATAGGTGTGAAGAGAGTGTTACGTTGCCATCCATTCTCGCCAGGTGGCGAGGACCCGGTGCCGTTGCCTAACTACTCCGAAAACATCGTTAACCGAAACCAACCTGTTACGCGAGTTGATTGATAGATGACTGTTGCTTGTAGATATCATTGTCTGGCCCTGATTGCGTTATTACTGGCAGCAATTACAACTGGCATCAGTGCCGCCACTGATGAAGAAGCTCTGCCGTCCCAAGCGGGTCTGCCTCTGGAACTAGTTATCGCTCCGCAGCCTCCGCTCGACGAGCAGATTGCTACGCTGGAGTCGCTGGCTGCATATGCCCAGGAGCATGCCCCCAAGGGCGGCTTCCTGGCGGGCCTCAAAGGTATGTTCTCGGGTACCAAGAAGCCTATACCGGTGGATATTCCGGACCTGGTAGGCAACGTGGAAGCCCTTAAGGGCAAGCTAGTGGCCGTAGAGGGTATCTACGAGACGATTGGCGAAGAGCGGGCGGCGTTCAAAGCCCAGGGCGGCACCTGCTACGTAGACCTAGCCGGGGGCACTTCTCCGGTCGGCTTTAGAAAAGCCGGACCGGAGGGGCTGCCTGCCCGGGCCGAGGGGCTCGTAGAAATAGCTGACGACGGCCTACCCGTGGTCCGGGCCCAGAGACTCACCGCCACTCTCGCTCTTACCCATATTCGGCTGGCTCGCGCCTATGAGCTAGCGCAGGACTATGGAAAGGCTATTGAAAGTTACCAGCAGGGAGTCAAGGTGGGGTCGCTGCAGCAATATCAATTTGCGGCCTTTGCCGCTTGCCGGGCTGCTGAGATAGCTCTGCATCAGCTCGGCGAGCCCAAGCAGGCCAAGAAGCTATACAACCAAGCTTGGAATAGCTTCACTAAGAAGCGGGCCAATGGCCAGGATTATTATACGTGGGTGCTTACCGACGAGGCTTGGGAAAAGCAGCCGGTGCGCGAGGTTATTGTCGGGCCGCTGGACAATCTGCAACGGGATGGCTTTTGGTATAAGTTGGTAGATCTGTTTGCCCTGATATGTGGCGGCAATCCTGCATACGGCTTGCTCCTGCTGGCGGTAGTCACCCGCGTCGCTATCTACCCATTGACCAAGAAGCAGTTGGCTTCCAGCCGGGCAATGCAGCAATTACAGCCTCAGATTAAGGAGCTGCAAAACAAATACAAAGATAACAAGCAGAAATTCCAGGAAGAATTCTGGAAGCTATGCAAGCAGAATAAGGTCAATCCGCTCGGTGGCTGTCTGCCGTTGTTGGTCCAGATGCCCATTCTTATTATGATATATCGGGGGATTCGCGACTATATTGTCCGCTTCGACCAAGCCGGCTTCTTGTGGGTAAGGAATCTCTCCCAACCTGATATCGTCTTGCTCATCGCCTATACCATCAGTATGGTTGCCTTCCAGAAGATGACGCAGAAGATGGACCCCTCGGCCCAGATTAATCCCCAGCAACAGCAACAGCAGCAGATGATGACCTGGATGATGCCCCTGATGTTCTTCTTTCTGTTTCAGTCCTTCCCGGCTGCCTTTATACTTTACTGGCTGGGCACTAACCTGGTCTATTTTGTTATGCAGTACTGGTATATGAAGACTACCCCTGCGCCGGCCGCCGTTAGTAGTCCTGGCCCGCAACTTGAGGGCCGAGCTGCCCCGGCTACAGGTAGCCGGGAACAGCCTGGCTCCGACGCCGGCAAGCCGCCGAGCTACGAAGAGAAAAAGGCGGAGGCCCAGGGGAAGAAAATCCGCAAGGATGAGGACTCTGATAAGCGCAAACGACGGCGTTAGTCTAACGCGCCGAAAAAATGGTTGGGGAGAATCAATATAAATGCGATCAGTAGAGATTTCGGCAAAAACACTAGAGGAAGCCCGCAAAGCTGCTGCTTTTCAGCTAGGAGTGGACGAGGGCAACTTGGAAATTGAAATTCTCGAAGAGCCCCACAAGATCCTGGGAGTATTGGGCAGTGGGCAGTACCGGATTCGTGCTACCTACGTTGAAACTCAACCCGAGCCGGCCCCGGCACCTGCTGAGGCTGAGCCGGCTGCTCCGGAGCCTGAAATCGCCCCACCCGCACCGGTGATTAGTGCCGAGGTCGAGGTGGTCCCCGAGCCGGTCAGTGTTGCTCCCCCTCTCAGTCCGCCGGCGCCGGTGACTGAGCAGCCCGCCGACCCCAGACGCACCATCGCCGAGCGGGCTCAACAGATCACGCAGGATATTATGACTCTTATGGGCATTAGCCAAAACGTGAGCATCACCAACGTTGGTGCCGAACAAGTGGAGTTAGAGATTGAAGACGATGACGATGAGGTGGTGGGGCTGCTAATAGGCCACTATGGTGCTACTCTGGATGCTCTGCAATTGATTGTGGCTATGGCGGCTAACGCGGGTATTGAGGACGGCTGCCGGGTGATTCTGGATGTGCACGGTTATCGCCAGCGCCGGGAGGAAACACTACGGGATATGGCGCACTCTTATGCCGCCGAAGTCAAGGAAACGGGGCAAAAAATGGTAGTCGCCGACCTTAAAGGGTATGAGCGGCGCATCGTGCACATGGAATTGGCTGACGACCCGGACGTAGAAACCTATTCCGAGGGCCAAGATAGTGACCGCCGAATAATAATAGTACCCAAGTCCCCGGGGCTGTAGAGTCGGTCCGCCCGTCACTACTGGTTGCTTAGGAGTATGGGCCTATGGCTGATCCCCACAAGCTAGTGGAGTTAGACGAGCTGGCTAAGATAGTAACCGAGGAGCAACAGGCCGGCCGCAAAGTCATATTCACCAATGGCTGTTTTGATATAATACATACTGGCCATATCCTTTACCTTCAGGCGGCCCGCAAGCTGGGTGATGCCCTGGTCGTCGCCCTCAACAGTGATGAATCGGTCCGCGAGCTGAAAGGCCCCACCCGCCCGCTTAAGGGTCAGGAAGAGCGGGCCTTGAGCCTGGCGGCCATGGACGCAGTGGATTATGTCGTGATCTTCGAGACGCTGCGTGCCACGCCGGTAATACAAGCCGTCCAGCCGGACATCTACGTCAAGGGCGGGGACTATACTCTGGAGACCTTGGACCCTGAG
>JAUWJN010000069.1 GCA_030607655.1 bacterium | reverse complement strand
TATTGATATCTGTCAGGGGAGCTGTGCGTGGATAGAGGTACTTGATGAAGAGCGTGCTCAGTTCGAACAGACGTATACTTATTGGCCTGATGAGGCCGTTGCTAACCATATGTATGTGCAGGTCCATGACCTGGAGTGGAGTGCTGTTCAAAAAGAAGAGATAGTCTATAGTGACTTGCCGGGTCCGGACGAGAAGACGACCTATAATACCATAGCGTTCCCGTTGCGTAGTAGCAGCGGCGTTGTAGGGGTGCTGGCGGTAGTCCGGCCAGCCCAGGGGCCCCCCCAGGGCGATAGGCGCAATGTCTTGCAATTAGTCGCGGCCCACGCTGCGATCGCTATCCATAATGCCCGGCTGTGGCAACTGGCCGAACAGCGCACCCGTCGGATGGAGGCGGCCGTCGCTCAAGCCTGGGAGGAGGAGGCACGAGCCCGCACCCTATTTGAAGCCGCCACTGCGGTGACCGGAAGCTTTGAATTGTCCGAAGTTCTGAGCAAGATTGCTATTAACGCGGCCACTACTATTGGCTTTGAGCGAGTGCGTATATACTTGGCTGACCATGACAAGGGAGTTTTGCGCGGGGCGACGGAGGCCGAGTCCGACCGAGCAATTGTCGATATATCCGATCAGACCTATCGCCTGCGCAGTGGCGAAAATCCGCTAGTTGACGCCGCTTTAAGTAGTGCGCCATATATCATAGCGTATTCGGGCTTAGAAAAAGAGGATGAAGATAGCGCTGATGATGACCGCTACGAACAGCTTTTTATGCCGCTGCGCGCTCAGGGGACATTGGTGGGAACAATAGCGGCGGATAATCCTCACTCTAGACAATCCATCTCTCCTCAAGCGACCCGCTTACTACGCTCGTTGGCAGGGATGGCCTCGGTAGCTATCGACAGAGCGCAGATAAGGAAGACGCGCGAGCTATTCATGTCAGCTATCTCCCACGAGTTGCGCACGCCGCTGGCGTCCTTGCAAGCCTATAATGAGTTGCTCCTGGATGAGGAAGCCGGGCCCGTCAATGAGGAACAGCGAGTGTATCTAGACCGAGTAGACCAGGGCTGCCAACGGCTGCGCCGCGTCATTGCTGCCGAGATGAGTTGGTCACGGCTGCAGGTCGGGGAGATAACTATTGATAAACGCCCAAGCGATATGTGAGAGTGTGTAACTCAAGTAGTGGAGACGCTTAAGCCCCAAGCGGCTCAGGCTCAGGTGCAAGTCGAAGTTCATCGGCCGCAACAGCCCGTAACTCTGCTGACCGACGCGCAGCGGGTCGAGCAAATCATTATGAATCTAGTGGGCAATGCTATTAAGTTTAACCAGGCCCAGGGACGAATTGACCTAACGGTGCGCGAGGAAGGCGACCAAGTGATAGTGGATGTTGCTGACACCGGTCCGGGCATTAGTCCACCGCTGCAGGACAGAATATTCGAAGCGTTTAACCGCGGTGCCGACGATATTAGCCGGGGGGTCCAGGGAGTTGGCCTCGGGCTGACCATGGCTTCACGTATAGCTGGGTATCTCGGCGGCAAGATCACTTTAGATAGTAAACTGGGAGTAGGCAGCACCTTCTCATTACACTTGCCCCGTAATGGCCTGGATAAGTAATAGCTGCTTGGCTCTTACTTTTGGCTTGAGAATCTGATAGTATTCAGTGGCTGTGATAATGATGCCCAAACGCAAATTGCTAATAATCGAAGATGATTACAGTCTCGCCGAAGCGATGGGCACAAAGTTCAGTAACATCGGCTTTGACGTGATATATGCCGTTGAGGGGCGCCAGGGCGTCGAGCTAGTAGAATCAGAGCAGCCGGATGTGGTCCTACTTGACTTGATGCTTCCCGATGTGGACGGCATTGATGTCTGCCGGCACCTACGGCAGCGCTCGTCGGTTCCCATAATCATGGTGACGGCCCGGACCGAGGAGGCCGAACGAGTAGCCGGGCTGGAGCTCGGTGCCGATGACTATATCACTAAGCCCTTTAGTCTCAACGAGCTGGTAGCGCGGACCCGGTCGGTACTGCGCCGCACATATGGGGAACTGGCCGGAACTGGTTTGGGGCTAGGTCCGTCGGCGCCGGAGGCGATGGCCCCGGAGGAGGCCCCATCTGCTGTTCTATCAGCGGCGGGCATTGAGATGGATGTGGCGGCTCACCGGGTGACAGTGGGGGGGCAAGAGGTAATGTTGACTCCTACCGAGTTCCGCCTCTTGCGCGTACTATTGGAGAATGCCGGCACAGTCGTCAGTCACCAGCAACTGTTGCAGACGGGTTGGCAGACGGAGATAGATGATACCCACTTGGTGGAGGTACACATCGCCAATCTCCGCGCCAAGATAGAAGACGACCCCGCCAACCCCCAGCGCGTCCAGACCGTAAGAGGCTTCGGGTACCGGCTGGGCTAGGCTTGCGCCAGTAGCCGGTTGAAGCCTTCTTCGTCTATAATGGCCACACCGAGCTGGCGAGCTTTATCATACTTAGACCCCGAGTCCCGTCCCGCCACTACGTAGTTGGTATTCCTACTCACTGACGAGCTAACTCGGCCTCCCCGCTGCTCGACGAGTTCTCTGGTCTCATCGCGAGTAAATCCCTTCAGGGCGCCAGTAAAGACGAAAGTAAGACCGGCCAGATCAGGCCCGGCCCGCTCCACTCGCTCAATTTGTATTCCGTGCGCCAGCAACTCCTCGACCATCCGACGGTTGCGGGGCTCATCAAAGAACTGGCGGACGCTGGCAGCTATTTCGGGGCCAATCTCGTGAATCGCCACTAACTCCTCGTAGGACGCCTCTATAATGGCTTCCAAGCTCCCCCAATGCTCAGCCAGCAGCCGGGCTATGTGTTCGCCGACCTGGAATATGCCCAAGGCATAAAGAAACCGCGGCAGAGTGGTCTGCTTACTGGCCGCCAGGGCATCGAGCAGGTTCTGGGCTGATTTGTCGGCCATTCGTTCCAGACCGGCCAGTTGTTCCTTGGTCAGGTCATACAAATCAGGCAGGTGTTTGACCAAGCCGGCCTGGACAAGCTGGGCCACCAGCTTCTCACCCAGACCGTCTATGTCCAGCCCTTGGCGGGAGGCAAAGTGCTCGATGCGACCCTCAATCTGGGCCGGACAATCAATATTGGGGCAGCGGACAATGGGCTCGCCTTCCGCACGAACTACGGGGGCCTCGCAAATCGGGCACTTAGGTGGTAGCTGGAATCTCTGCTCAGTTCCGTCGCGCTGCTCGGGGATGACTTTGACCAGATAGGGGATAACATCCCCGGCCCGCTCAACGAGGGCCGTGTCGCCAATGTGCACGTCCTTGCGGTCAATTTCGTCCTGGTTGTGAAGACTGACTCGGCTGACCGTGACGCCGCTTATCTGAACTGGCTGGAGCATTGCTACTGGCGTTAGAACACCGGTGCGTCCCACGCTGACGATGATGTCGTTAATCCTGGTGGTCGCCGGGCGAGCCGCAAATTTATAAGCTACCACCCAGCGCGGGCTACGCGTGCGCATTCCCAGGGCTTGCTGGGCGGCAAACTCATTGACCTTAAAGACTACGCCGTCAATTTCGTAGGGCAGCTCATCGCGCTGCTCAGCAAGCTGCCGATAGTATTCCAGGCATTCGTCGGGGCTGCTGCAGAGGGTGTTGCGCGGGTCGATATTCAATCCCCACCGGGGCAAGGTTTGCAGCACTTCCCATTCATTGGCAAACCGGTAACCGGCCACCTGGCCCGTGGCGTAGCCGTACATAGCCAACGGTCGGGAGGCAGTAATGGTTGAATCTAGCTGGCGCACTGAGCCGGCGGCGGCGTTGCGCGGATTGGCAAAGGGTGGCTCGCCGTTCGCCTCGCGCTGGCGATTCAGCTCCCGGAATTCGGCCACCGGCATATACACCTCGCCGCGCACCTCCAATAATTCGGGAACGGGGGGAGCGTCAACGGATTGAATTAGTTTGAGGGGAACGGTCTTGATAGTGCGCACATTATCAGTTATGTCCTCGCCCACAAAGCCGTCTCCCCGGGTGGAAGCCACTTGGAGAACACCATCCACGTAAACCAGTTCTACGGCCAGCCCGTCATACTTGGGTTCCGCCACAAAGCTGACCGCCGCGCCGCCCGCCACCGTATCCAGGAAATGGCGAAGGTCTTCTTCTTCATAGATGCTTTGCAGACTAAGCATCGGGGTACTGTGGGCGACAGTGCCCAGTTCATCCCGGGGCGGAGCGCCTACTCGCTGGGTGGGAGAATCCCGGGTCACCAGGTCAGGATACTGATCCTCCAGCTCCTGAAGCTGTTGGAAAAGGCGGTCATATTCGGCGTCAGAGACCACTGGTTCATCCAGGACATAGTACTGATAATTGTGATATCGTACCTGCTCGCGTAGCTCCTCTATTTTCTGTTGAGCTTCCTGCTTATTCATAACCATTCACCCCCTAACAACTAACCCAGGTGCTAAGGGTGGGAAAGGTTCTCAGGCCCCCCTGCGGGTTTCAGATCCTGATGTAGCGCCCGGATACGCAAGATGTCAGCCAGCATCCGGGGACCGTCACGCAGTATCTTCACCTTAGTCTCCGGGTCATCTATCCAGCGGACCGGAATCTGGGCTATGGTATATCCCAGACGCCGGGCAATATACAACAATTCAGCATCAAAGGCCCAGCCGAACACCTTCTGACGGGAGAATATCTCCCTCGCGGCGACGCGGGTGAAGAACTTAAAGCCACACTGCGAGTCGTAGATATCTGGTAGCAGCACCAGGTGAGTAAACAGGCCGAAGAGCTTCCCCGCCTTCTCCCGCCACCAGGGCTGATGCTGCTCTACCAGCGCGCCGGGCACCGCTCGCGAGCCGATGGCCACCTGCGCGCCTGCCTCCAGAGCAGCCAGTAGCTTATCTGCCTCCGAGATCGGGGTGGACATATCCGCGTCAACAAAACCGACATATTGGCCGGCGGCCGCCAGCACACCGCGCCGGACCGAATAGCCCTTGCCCTGGTTAGTCGGATTGCGCAATATCTGCAGGGGCAACCGGTTTGCCACTACCTGGCCGGCTATGTCGGCTGTATCGTCACTGCTGCCGTCATCTACTACAATTAACTCACTGTTAAAGGTGCGCTGCCCAGCGTAGTCAATAACCTGCTCCAGGCCACTGCCGATGCGGCTGGCCTCATTGTAGGCCGGTATCACAATGGATAGGTATATGTCATTGTTGTCCGATGCTACCAAGCTGGCGAACCTTTCGTAGCCACACGGCAGAATTGACTGCCTGATAACCGCCGGCGTTATGCCGCGGGCTAAAGGTTAGGCTAGTTGTGCGAGACGGCTATAGTTCACCGCTCCTTGCACTGGCCGGCCCGCAAAGTAATCTGCCAATGCTTGCCGCGTCGTCTCCCCAATATTGTGAAAGCCGTAGTAGCCGCCGCCGGCCACATGAGGTGTTAGATAGACATTCTTCAGTTTCCGTAGCGGGCTGTCCGCCGCGGGCGGTTCCGGGTCAGTAACATCCAGGCACACGCTTATGCGACCGGTGCGGACCTCGGCAATCAAGGCATCCTCATCAATAACTGAACCGCGCGCCGTGTTGACTATCGTCGCCCCATCGCGGAGCAGCGCCAGTTGCTCACTACCGATCATCTTGTCAGTCTCCGGGGTGGAGGGAGCATGAATGGTGACGTGGGCACTGCGGCGGAACAATTCGTCAAGCTCCACTTTTTCTACGCCTAACTGTTGAGCCTGCTGGTCAGTTACGTAGGGGTCATATAGCAGGATAGTCAAGTCCCACGGTCGCAGCAACTCAATGACCTTACGCCCTACCTGACTGGCACTGATGACCCCTAAAGTGCTGCCCAGCAGAAACTGTCCATTCCAAAATATATGCGGGCCCTTCCAGCCGTCGGTCTGCCGAGTATGCAGGATGTGGTCCACCCACCGCCGGCAGGTCATAATCAGCATGCCCACAGCAGACTCGGCCACATTATCGGCAATGGCCCCACTGGCACTGAAGGTCACAATGTTGCGCGGGATTAGATACTGCTCCACGACCCCAACCGATAGCATGTGTTTGACCGAGCCGGCGGAGTGGGCAATAATCTGGAGCTTATCGGCGGCTTCAAATACCTCAGCAGTAAGCGGCGGAGATGCCCCCCAGCCGGTTACCAGTCCGTCATAACCGGCAATACCTTCGGCCACCTGCTGCGTAGTTAGCGCTTCGCCGGTCTCATTCACAGTCACATCAAACTCATCCAGCATCTGCTGGAAAACCTCAGGAGTAAAAACCTTCTCGGTATGGTCGGACATCGGGATGTACCAAATATTGGGCTTAGCCATACGGTATTTTCTCCCTAAGCAAAATAGGAGGCAGGACATTTCGGCCTGTCTCGTGAAAAATACATCTATACTAATGAAATAATTTCCCGCTGCGCCCTGATTTATCCTTCCATAAATGAGCAGGGAGGTAAGAGGCTACAGTTGCAGCGTCATCTTGATGAGAGGTGGTAAGTTTCCATAGAAGCGGCGGTCCAACGACAGAATATTCTCAAGGCTCTTATCTGCCGGCAGCCGCTGCGCCGGGCGCGGCAGCTAGCGCGGCAAGCCCGGGCAGCCTCGGAGGATAAATAGATTATGTCTCTAATTATCTTAGCTGATGACTTTCCTCCGCAAGTGGGTGGGATTCAGAGATACTCCTACGAGTTGGCAGCCGCCCTGGCCCGGCAAGGTGAGCAACTCCTCGTCATCGCTACTGATCACCCCCAGGCGGCTGAGTTTGACGCTGACAGTGAATTCCTCATCCGGCGAGTTGGGAGGGGTAACAAGTCTCGGGTGGCAATGGCTATGGCGGCCGCTGCCGTTGAGAGCGTGCGGGAACAGCAGCCAAGCTCGGCAGTGGAAGTAGTAGTAGCGACTAAGTGGTCACCAGAGGGCGCGGCGGCCAGGTTGATAAGGCGGCAGGTAGGCCTGCCTTATCTGGTGATGGGTCATGGCCGGGAGATGACTCAGACGGGGGCTAATCTGCTCAAGTGGGCCGTGCAAAGCTTAGTAGTCCACGGTGCCACTGGCGGATTAGCCAACAGTCGCTATACGGCAAGCCAATTGCAACGGCGGGGACTGAAGCCGAAGCGAATTCATCTGCTATACGGGGGAGTACATCCGGAAAGGTTTGCGGTCAACGACCAGGCGATCAGGGAACTAAGAAATAACCTGGGTCTGGGTGCGGAGAAGGTGTTACTCACCGTAAGCAGGCTGGTGGAGCGTAAGGGTCATCATAATGTGATACGGGCGCTGCCCCAGATAGCTGATGCTGTTGGTCCGGTGCGTTATCTAATCGCTGGCACCGGCCTGCAGGAGCAAAGTCTGCGCCGCCTGGCCGATGAGTGCCAGGTCAGCGAGTTAGTGCAGTGGCTGGGCTATGTCCCGGAGCAGCAATTGCCCGCGCTATACGGGCTGGCCGATATATTCATAATGCCCAGTCGTGACTTGCCCGGCCAGCCGATTGAGGGTGTCGGACTGGTGTACCTGGAGGCGAATCTGGTCGGTACACCGGTCATCGGCGGACGGACGGGCGGCACTGCGGATGCGATCGAGGAAGGAGTTAGCGGGCTGCTGGTTGACCCGGAGAATTCTGATGAGATTGCGGCGGCCGCGACGCGGCTGCTAACCGACACATCGTTAGCCCGCCGACTGGGCGAGGAGGGACGCCAGCGAGTGGTGGAGAATTTTACCTGGGACAAGGTCGCCCGGCGATTCCAAACAGCCCTGCGTAAATTGAATCTGCGTTCGTAGTATTTGGTGGGAGAATCAAGTGGCAGCAACTGAATCGCAACACCGGATAGCTTTTGTTGATCATGCGGTAGACATAGGCGGGGCGGAAAAGAGCCTCACTGAGCTTGTCAAGCGTCTGGATCCCAACGAATTCTGCCCGGTATTATTGCATAGCAATAATGCCAAGTGGCTGGCGGATGGAAGCTGGGGGGAGTTCACCTGTCTGCCTGTCTTTGGCCCCACGCAGCTTCTGGAGAAAAAGCGCACGGAGGTCGGCAGGGGGCTGCTGCGGAGTCTGGCTGACATGTCGGCTTCGGCGGGCCCGGTGTTTTCCATCTGGCGGGGCCTAATGAGAGCTGAGGCTGACCTGGTACATACCAATTCCCTCAAATGCCACCTGCTAGGTGGGCTAGCGGCCCGGCTGGCGGGACGCCCCCTGGTGTGGCACGTGCGGGACATACTCACCGCGCAAGAAGGGCTGAACTTGCTCAAGCGGGCGGCAATGAGTTTCAAGCCGCGCATCATCGCCATCTCCTCCGCCGTGGCCCAGCAGTTCGCCGACTTGCCGGTTACTGTAACTCTTATTGCCAATGGTGTGCCTTTGGACAAATTTAGCCCCGGCCCGCCTAATCCCCAACTTCAGGCCGAACTGGGGCTTGCTCCCGAGGATGAGGTGCTCTGCGTCGTGGGACGTCTCACCCCCTGGAAGGGACATACGACGCTGCTGGAGGCGCTATCCCTGGCTGCCCCCCGCCATCCCCATCTGAAGCTGATGATAGTCGGGGAGGTGGCCTTCTGGGAGAATAGCTACGAACGGGAACTCAAGGACAAGATCGATGATCTGGGTATTGCCGGGCGGGTAATTTGGACTGGCTTCCGCGAGGATGTGCCCGAACTGCTGCGACTGTGCGATATATTCGTGCTGCCGTCGGTGGATGAGCCATTCGGACGCGTGCTGGTCGAGGCGATGGGCGTGGGCAAGCCGGTCATCGGTACAAATTCCGGTGGTGTACCCGAGATTATCGTTGACGGTGAAACCGGGCTACTGGTGCCCCCCAAAGACGCAGAAGCTCTGGCCGAGGCTATTGAACAGATGTTGTCAGACCCACTCCAGGCCCAGCAGATGGGTGAGGCAGGCCTGAATCGGGCCAGGGACCTGTTCGACGCTGATCGGGTGGCGGACCAGGTACAAGACGTTTATCGAGAAGTATTGGCCGCTAATTAAATCCGTTTTCATCTTTCATCAAGTCAGCGGTGAAGTCCTCAGTTAGAGCCAGCCTCCAGGTATCTCCACCGTCATCGGACATCAGTATCGCCGGGTCATGGCGGGCCCTGTGCCTAAGTGGCCATCCCATTGAGCTATTCTCCTCAGTCCGACCACTGCAAGATAACCCCCATAGCGGGAGAGCGGTCATCGACCAGCATCTGATACAGTCGCGGGGCCTCCGTATAGTGTGCCTGGTGACTGATAAGCGGTGTGAGGTCCAATTCGCCATCAGCGACCAGGTCGAAGAAGAGCTCGGCGTGCCGGTGCTGCGTCCAGGGATTGTCTGCCGTCGCACAGGGCGGATGCGTCCAGCAGTGGGCGCCAATGATGGTGAACCCCGGGGAGCTGCACAGATCGTCAAAGTTGAAGAGGGTCTGGCCCCGCGGGCTGCTGAGGACTACGAACCGCCCCGCTCGCCGCAAAGTGGCGAACTCTTCCGGGATCAGCTCCGGCGCGCCTGTCCCCTCAAAAACTACGTCAGCCTTCCGCCCTCGGGTCGCCTCTTCTATCACTGCCGCCACGTCCTGGGCGGTTGGGTTGCCGGGGACGATCATGCTGTCCAGGGGCAGCCCCTGTAGCCGGCTGTCCGCGCTGTCGACG
>JAUWJN010000061.1 GCA_030607655.1 bacterium | reverse complement strand
TGTAGGCGTCCTTCATACTGAATTCCTTGACCCGGATCAGCCCGCCCCGCGGCCGCATCTCATCCCGGAACTTGGTCTGTATCTGGTACAGAGTAAGCGGCAGTTGGCGGTAGGAGCTAATCTCGCCAGCCACCAGGTTGGTGATGACCTCCTCGTGGGTCGGCCCCAGGCAGAACCAGCGGCCGGTGCGGTCTTCGGTGCGTAGGGGCAGGGGCTGGAAGGTATCCCAACGGCCGCTTCTCTCCCACAGCTCCTGGGGCTGGAGCACGGGCATAAAGACCTCAATGGCCCCGGCGGCATTCATCTCCTCACGGACGATGTTTTCCACGCGCCGCCGCACTCGCAGGCCCAAGGGCAGGAAAGTAAACACCCCGGCGGTCAGCGGGCGGATGAACCCACCGCGTACTAATAGTTTATGGCTGGGAATTTCGGCTTCCGCCGGCGCCTGCCTCAGCGTCGGCGCATAAAACTGTGACGCTCGCACAGAATTACCTCCTGAGTGTCATTTGCTGGTGACGTTAGGTTCGGTCCAGTCAAAAACAATTCCAGTTGTTCGCCTTGACTCCTTGCCACTGCTACAATAATACTTGACTCAGCGGAAACACACAAGTATCATACATTGCACATGGCCCAAAACCTGCCTCGGGGAGGAAGCACTACCAGTGTCGCACATAAACACACCTCTAAAGGTCGTCGTACCCCTGTTAGTAATTGCGTTGTTCGTCGTAACTGTAGCTGGATGTGGTGGAGGCAGTTCGCGCGCAGTGGCCCCGCAAGCAGTGGCTCCACCTCAGCATGTTGTGCCATCAGATGTAGTCTACCCGGCTGACGCTTATTTCCTGGGCGATCTGGACAGTGATGGATTGGCGTCGGTAGGTGATGCCATCAAGATACTGCGCATTGTGGTGAGCCTGGATGACGACGACCCCTGCGCCGATGCCAACCAGAACGGTAGTACCGACGTCGGCGATGCCATTATGGTGCTGCGCTGCGTAGTAGGTCTGGATACGTGGCCCATTGGAACGGTTGGTCCGGTTGAGACCTATGAGTTTGTCGCCCGGTGGGGCATGTGGGGCTTCCCCGATTACGGCGACGGCCAGTTCAATGACCCGCAGGGTATAGCCGTGGATGGAGCCGGGAATGTGTACGTGGCAGATATGTCCAACGCCCGCATCCAGAAGTTCACCAGCGCCGGGGTCTTCCTGGGCTGGTGGGGCGGAGCAGGCTGGGGCTACTGGGAAGACTTCACTTGGCATTGGGTGGACGACACTGGCTGGCACGGCCCGGGCAGTAGTACAGAGCCCTTTTCAGGCAGCGGCGATGGCCAGTTTGATGGCCCGAACGGCATCGCGATAGATGCCAGCGGCAACGTGTACGTGTGCGAACGCTGGAACCACCGCGTCCAGAAGTTCACCCGCGAGGGGACCTTCCTGGGCTGGTGGGGCCGGGGAGGCAACTGGGAAGGTGATCCCTTGTTCAGTCCTTGGGTGGACGAGACCACCGGCTGGCACGGCCCGGGCAGCGGTCAGATAAGCCATATGGGCAGTGGCGACGGCCAATTCTGGGGCCCGATGCACGTGGCGGTGGATGCCGCCACAAATGTGTACGTGGCCGACAGCAGCAACTTTCGCATCCAGAAGTTCACCAGCGATGGGACCTTCCTCACTAAGTGGGGCTCGGCAGGTAATGGTGACGGCCAGTTCCTGTGCCCGAGCGGCATTGCCGTGGACGCCGCCACAAATGTGTACGTGTCAGACATCTGCACTCACCGCATCGAGAAGTTCACCAGCGGGGGGACATTTCTAGGCTGGTGGGGTCAAGATACCGATTACTATACCGGCTGGCATTCGCCGGGCAGCGGCAAGACACCCAGACTGGGCCACGACGATGGCCAGTTCTGGGGCCCGGGGGCGGTCGCTGTGGATGCCGCCGGGAATGTGTATGTAGCAGATTCGGGGAACGATCGCATCCAGAAGTTCACCAGTAACGGGGTATTCCTGACCAAGTTCGGCTCATCATTTGACTGCGATGTCGGTCAGGGCATAGTGTTAGGGGGCATAGCCGTGGATGCGGACGGGAATGTGTACGTGTCAGACAGCAACAGCGCAAGCTACAACATCAATTTCATCTACAAGTTCCGGCCCGTAGCGCCGTAGACACCCACAAGCCCAGGGGGAGGAAAGTAAACACCCCGGCGGTCAGCGGGCGGATGAACCCGCCGCGCACCAGCAGCTTATGACTGGGAATTTCCGCTTCCGCCGGCGCTTGCCTCAGCGTCGGCGCATAAAACTGTGACGCTCGCACGTAGTCATCTCCTCCTAGAGGGACGTTGTGGCCTGTACTATTACGCCCTCAGTGCAGGCCGTAGAATGGTAGTCTACCGGAATTTGAGTCCACACTCCTGGGCCACGTAACGGCGCAGGCCGCGCATAATCAGGCGAATGTCTTCTGGGTCCAGGTCGTGTTTCGTTCCATTATGCGTGAGAGCGCCTCGCACACGTGCTATGTCTCCTATAAGCCTCAGGCACTCTGTCTCACTGATTTCCGGGACAATATCGTGCAAACCTGCCGCTATTCTCTCGCTACGGTTGGGTTTCGTTAACCTGCATATCCAGTCATACACAGTCTTGGCCTTTTCTGATACTAGGACCTCGCGTAGCAACCTCTTGCAACTGCACTTTTCGTCTTCCGTCAACAGCGAGTTGCCTGCCGGGTCAACTAGTCCCTCTAGCGCTGGCCAGAGGGCCACTGCACATGTTTGCAGGTCTTCTTCAAGTGCACAAAGAGCACGTCTGAGGCTGGTTAAGACCTTTTTGACCTTGTCGCTATCTAGAGCACACCTCTTTATCGGTTCGAGGTACTCGCAGGAAACCGGCTTTATCAACGTTTGTTGCGGTCCGATCTCCCACTCAACAAATCTTCTCCTCACAGGTTTAACGACCTCTCGTAGAACCCGCAATCCGGTCCCAATTGCAAACGAACATGCCGCCAGCCACGCTTCTACCTCCTCCTGTATTTGAGCGAGGCGGGACGGGGCCATGTGTGAACAATCACGGCATGATACGATTATCTGCGTGGTGTTCTCAACTTTTGTCTTCTTTTCTGAGTAGCCCGCAGGGAGAGTATGGGGCTCGAAAATTGTGCCGGTCAGATGAGGAACGTCAGCCTTGCCAGTGTTGGCGTTGTACTTCGCTACTGCCTCCACCGTAAACTTGACATCGTATCCGATGATCCCTTTTTGCTGCTGCCAAATCCTCGTCACTTCGTTAATGAGTTGAGGATCGTCGACTACGAAGTAGTGCTGCCTTGGACCAAACTGAGTGCACACCAAGGTCTTTCCGAGCTCAACCGCCTTTCTCTTGGCTTGTTCCAATGGAGCGAAAGGGTCGTCGCTGCTTACGGACGTCCCGGTTCCCATGGCCAATCTGTCCGCAGGAATTGGTTCGTGGGGAATGTAAAGCTTGCCGTCCAGGGGATGGGGGCTGTTTGGCATGTCGTCCTTTATGTGTTCCCGCAATAATTCTACTTCGCCGGAATGGAATATGAGATTAGCGTTTGACGCGTCATCAGCCAATTGAGACACCTCCCCTGCGCATCTCTACGCAATTACGTGGGCAATTCCAAGGCTCGAATCTCCTCGAGCAATTCTTCTGCCGCCTCCGACATTTTCACCCGCTTGATTAGCTGGCCGTGGCGGAAGATGACGGCATAGTCGCCGCCGCAGGCCAGGCCGATGTCGGCTTCCTTCGCCTCGCCGGGGCCGTTGACCTCGCAGCCCATTACCGCTACCACAATCGGTGCGTCAATATCCTGGAGGGCCTGCTCCACTTCTTCAGCTATCGGGCGCAGGTCCCCCTTGCACCGCCCGCAGGTAGGGCAGGACACCAGCCGCGGCCCCGACAGCAGCCCTAACTCCAGCAATATACTGCGGCCAACCCGCACCTCTTCGGTCGGATCATCGGTCAGCGATACCCGGAGGGTATCGCCCAGGCCCTCGGCCAGCAGCAGCCCCAAACCCACCGCTGACCGCACTACTCCCGCCGCGCCGAAGCCCGCCTCAGTAATCCCTATATGCAGGGGCACATCAGTCTCTTGGGCGAAAAGCCGGTTGGCTGCTAGCGTAGTCGGCACATCGGAAGCCTTGATGGAGACCACGATGTCGCGGAAATCCAGCCTCTCGACACGTTGGACGCTGCCCAGAGCACTTTCGGCGAGGGCTTCAGCGGTCGGGTGACCATATTTCTCCAGAATATCTTTCTCCAACGAACCGGCGTTTACGCCCAGTCGGACGGGAATGCCCGCCGCCTGTGCCGACTCGATGACCGCCGCGCGGCGGCGGTCATCGCCGATGTTACCCGGATTGACGCGCAGTTTAGCCGCCCCGCGCTCAGCGGCGGCTACTGCCAGGCGATAATCAAAATGAATATCCGCCACCACGGGGAGAGGGCTGGCGGCGGTGATTTCATCAAAGCTGTCCAGGACTTGCTGATTGGGTATCGCGACCCGCACTATATCGGCGCCGGCGGCGGCTGCCGCGCGGATTTGGGCCAGGGTAGCGTCGGTATCGGCGGTATCGGTTTTAGTCATCGTCTGCACCGACACGGGCGCGCCGCCGCCAATTTGCACCTCTCCGGCCATTACGGCCCGGGTAGGCCGCCGCGAAGCAGGGATGGACAGATTATCCTCAGCTTCAGTCATCATTGGCCTTTGCCGTTACTTGCCATTCCTGTCCACTGTCGTCTGTCCACTGTCCACTATCTTACGGTGTTCCGTACTGGATCAAGTTAGTAACATCTTTAGCGACCAGCCAGGCGAAGAGGAACATAATCAGGATAATCCCGGTCAGGCGCACTATGGTCTCGTGGCGCGGGCCGACGCGGCGGCGCAGGATGCCCTCATAGCCTATCAGGACCAGGTGAAAGCCATCAAAGGGCGGTATAGGGAACAGGTTTATTACTGCTAAGTTAGCGCTTATTATTCCGCCCAGGGACAGCACTGCGGCCCAGCCGACTTTGGCCTGGGTGGCCATCATGGCTATTATGCCCACCGGGCCCGCCGGCTCGACGGCTACCGTCCGCTGCACCATGGCGTGGAGTATGTCTATAACGCTGACTACCGCTCCCACTGATTGTACCACTCCATATCCCAGGCCTTCGATTACCCCGGCGCGCCGCGTCTCGGGCGACAGTATCACCCCGATCCGGCCTACCCGGCGATGGGGCGCGGTCAGCTTGCCCTGGGCAGTTACCGTCTCAAAGCGCTCCCACGTCGCCTCCGACTGTACGGTTTGGACTATCTGTTGCCCGTTGCGCAGCAGGGTCAACGCCAGGAACTTTTCCGGACGGGTTGAGATGTAGCGCACAATGGTATTTTGGTCAAGCGGTGCAAAGGTCAGTCCCAAATCCTGCTCGGCAAGTCTCACTGCCGCCGCGGGCGTTGCCACCTGCGCGGGAGGCAGGGAGGGCAGCCGTAGTGTTTGTATGGCCTCACTAATGCTACTGGCCCGTGAATTCACCACGGCCACGGGCACCGATTCAGCAGTAGCAGTCATCAGCGCGGCTATCAAGTCCGACGGGACACTGATGTCGTGCGGGCCAGCTTTCAGAATCCAGCAATCTTCCTTGAGGCCTGCCTGCTGGGCTACTGAGCCGGGGTGCACGGAGGCAATCCACAGGCTGTGGGTATTTCCGTCTACCGCGAGTATCTGGTCGTCGGCTTGGAGGCCCGCCGCTTGCGCCGGCTGGTTGGGTAGTACACCACTTATAAAGGTAGCCTCGCTGCCGGCCACCGGTACGCCGCGAAATACGGCGATGGCCCAGAATATCAGCATCGCCAGCACCACGTTCATAAATACTCCCGCTACGATAGTCACAATCTGCATCCACCGGGGGCGCGTATAGAAGCCGCGGTCCACGTCGCGCTGGCCGGGCTCCATGCCGGCAATGTCGTTAAGGCCGCCAAACGGGACGGCTCGCAAGGTATATCTGGTCTCGCCGCGCTGGAACCCGAATAGCACCGGCCCCAGCCCGAAGGCGAACTCCTTCACGTGCATCCCCGAGAGTTTCGCCGCCACGAAATGACCCAACTCATGGGCATATATACACAGACCCAGCACTACTACTACCGCGGCTATGCTATTTGCTATACTGCCAATTTGTTCAATCATCGGTTCACCTTATTAGTTGCTCTAATTATCTTTCATTCTTTGTACTAAGCTAATAGTACAATCTCGGGCCCAGGCGTCTGCCTCCCTGACATCCTGCACATCGTCTATCGAGATGGGCTCGTGAGCCTCCAGAACTCGCTCGACCACAGCGGGCAAATCGCAGAAGCCAATCTGTTCAGACAGGAATAGCTCCACGGCCACTTCATTGGCCGCATTTAATACCGCCGGATAACTGGCGCCAGCCTGGCCTGCTTCATAGGCCAGGCGTAGATTCGGGAATTTGTCCAGATCCGGCTCGGCAAAGGTCAGAGGGCCGGCGGCCACTAAATCCAGGCGGGGAAGTTCATTAGCTACCCGCTCCGGGTAGAACAACGCATATTGTATCGGCACTCGCATGTCGGCCAGCCCCAACTGGGCCAATATGCTCCCATCGCAGAACTGTACTAATGAATGTATAATGCTCTGGTGGTGCACCACAACCTCAATCTGGTCAAACTCCAGGCCAAATAGCCATTTCAACTCAAAGACCTCGAACCCCTTGTTCATCAGGGTGGCCGAGTCCACCGTTACCTTCGGCCCCATCTGCCAGGTCGGATGGTCGAGGGCTTGCGGGGGAGTAACCTGGCGCAATTCATCAGCCCGCAAGTCAGCGAAGGGGCCGCCGGAAGCAGTAAGCAGGACCTTCTCCACATCCTGGCGCTGTTGGCCTTGCAAGCATTGAAAGACTGCTGATATCTCACTGTCAATGGGCAAGAGCTGCGCCCCGGCGCGGGCTGCAGTAGTGGTAACTAGCTCACCCGCCGCTACCAGAGGCTCCTTGTTGGCCAGCGCTACATCGCAGCCCGCCTCCAAAGCGGCCATCACCGGTCCCAGGCCGGCTATTCCCGATATGGCGCCGACTACCAGGTCCGGCTCAGTTGATTCCACAAGCTGCTGCAAGCCGCCCTCGCCGCCGTAGACTTGCCGGTCGGCAGCAGCGACAGCCAGCTCTCCAGCCCCCGCTTCATCGGCCAGGGCTATGGTTGGCACTGAGAACTGCTCGGCCTGCTGGAGCAACTGTTGCCAGTTGCGGCCCGCCGCCAATCCTACCACCTGCAGACGCTGGGGATGGCTCTGGACTATCTGTAGAGTCTGGACTCCGATGGAGCCGGTGGATCCCAAGATGACTAAGCGCTTCTGGGACATGGTTGTTCTAAGCCCATCTACCTGTCAATCTGTCTCCAGAATAACAGCCTTGCCCTAGCCTTGTCAAGCCACCGGACATAGAGACGGGGAAGGTAAATCGTGGTCAGGTAGTGAATCTGAGTGATAGATGAACCTAGCCAACCGCACCGGCGGCCCCAATCCGGCCGCCAAGTAAGGCCCATAAGGCCGCTAACGCGCTGCACTCACAATGAAGGAGCAAGTCCATGAATACACCTAACTGGCCACCTCAGCCTGTCAAACTGCTGATACTGGACGTGGACGGTACCCTCACTGACGGCGGCTTGTATTATGGCGCCGAGGGACTAGCCCTGAAGCGGTTTAATGTGCGCGATGGCCTGGGATTGGTCCGACTGCAGAAGCTGGGCGTGGAAGTGGTATTAGTTACTGCCGACGAGACGCCGATAGTGCCCGCCCGCGCCGCCCGGCTGGGTATTCGGGCGGTGTATATGGGTTGCCAGGACAAAGCTACAGTTGTCCGGCAGGTACTGGCTGAGCGTGAATTAACTCCTGATCAGGCCGTGTATATGGGCGATGATATAACTGACCTGCCGCCAATGGACGAAGTTGCTCACCGCGCCGCGCCCGCCGATGCGGTGCCCTTGGTACGAGACAAGGCTGACTACGTCACTAAAGCTTTAGCCGGCAATGGCGCGGTCCGCGAGGTATGTGATTTGATTGCCCAGCAGCTCGGTAGTGCGGGCTAACACAGCCAACGGCGGCCTCACCCCTGACCCCTCTCCGTTCCGGAGAGGGGAACCACGAACAGAAAACGGCATAAGACGACAGACAACGACAGACAACAACAGAAAACGGCAGGGAAGGGAACCGTCCCCTCGCTCCGTTCTTCACAGCATAGCCGCAGTTGCTGCCGTTACTATCTTTGCTAATAGCAGTCGTTGCTGCCCTTGCTGCCCTTGCTGTCGTTGCTGCCCTTGCTGTCATTGCTAATAGCAGTTCACCGGACTGGCTACGGTTGATGGATGATGAGGCCGCGCCTTGTAATACAGAGGCAGATGTGGTATACTTATGCTATTAGGAGACCGCCCTGCGTTGTACGTGACGTCCAAACAGTCTCGGGCCAACACCCAGATAGCGGGAGCCTAGGCTTCATGAGTGGCGTGACATCCCTCCCGGGAATACGCAAAGCTCGTGAGAGGGCACCCACATGTTGTTTGGGTTCGAAGACTCGCGGGCGCACGGCTCCGGCAGGGCGTTCTTCTTTCTGGCGGATTTCCTCTTGTAGCTGAGGCTTTATCGGCCTTGCCATGATACGGGCCGGCGGGCTTTGAATATTGCGGAGAGGAAGCACATTATGAGCAATGCGACTAAGTGGGCAATCAATGCTGCCACGCTTATGAAGGTCCCCTTCGCACAGGAATTGCCGATGTATCAGCAGGCGGGTTTCTCCTATGTAGAGCTATGGCTGGACAAGATATTTGCGTACCTGGCCGCTGGGAATACTGGGGAGCAAGCCCGACAATTGTTGGCGGATAACCGCCTTACACCAGTGGGAGCATGTCCCGGACTTCTCACCCTGGATACCGATCAGACGACCTGGGCCGAGCAACAGGCCGATCTGGTCAAACGTCTGGACTTGTGCCATGACTTGGACATTCCGACACTGGTCACAATTATGGTTGGCGAGCGCAGTGAACAGTGCGAGAAGGATATGGCGGTTATCGTCGGACGCGCTGGCTGGCTGAGTGCCCACGCCAGCGACCGTAACGTCAAGATTGCTCTGGAGTTTCTGGCCCGTATACCTGCCATTGAGACACTTTCTACTGCCATAAGAGTCATCCGCGAGGTTGATAGCCCCTATTTCGGACTAGTATTAGATCTATACCACTATTATCTCAGCCCCAGTCGCTTAGAGGACCTGGCGGTCTTACCTGCGGGCAAGCTGTTCCTGGTCCACATTGATGACGCCCTAGCCAAGCCCATTGAATACCTAACCCATGATGACCGGACCTTCCCTGGCGAGGGAGTGCTAGACATAAACGGGCTTATGGCGGGCATCTGCCAGCGCACCGGGTATGATGGCTACTGGTCCGTGGAGCTGCACAGTGAGTGGATTTGGGACTTGGCACCAGCCGAGGTGATAAGGCGGCTGACCGCTGGGCTAGAGAAACTCTAACCCAGCAAGATGGGAAGCCACAAAATGAGTGTTAATATCGGAGTAATCGGAACAGGTCACATCGCCAATATGCACCTGGAGGTCTTAGCAGGAATCGAAAACGTTCGCCTTGTGACCTACGCCGATGTGGTCAAAGAGAAAGCGCAGAAGGCAGCCACGCAGTATGGCGGCACAGCCTTTGGCTCCTGGGAGGAGATGCTGGAGAGCCAGGAACTGGACGCAGTGTTATTGTGTACCACGCCGCAGGCGAGAGTGGAGCCGATAGTGGAGATTGCATGCCGAGGAATCGCACTGTTCTGCGAGAAACCACCGGCACTCTCGCTGGAGGAGGCGCACTGCTGCCGGCAGGCCATTGCCGAGGCCGGCATCCTCAATCAGGTGGGTTTTATGTACCGCTACGCCCGGGCCACCGAGCGGGTCCGCGAGCTAATAGCTGGCCGCAAAGTGGGCTTATGCCAGATCACCGGCTGCATGCCGGTGTTGCACTGGATAGAGCAGAAGTTAG
>JAUWJN010000033.1 GCA_030607655.1 bacterium | reverse complement strand
GCTGATGGCCATGGTCATGGCAAAGTAGCGAGCCATACGTAGATACAGGATAACTAACGGGGAGAGCGTAAACAGCCCCAAAGCCAACAGGTCGGCGGGCGGCTTCATCAGCCGGCGGGCTAGCAGCCAGACAAGTAGAAACGCGACCAGAGCCCAAGGGACTGAGAAACCTCGCAGGGCCAGGTCACTGGTGCCAAACAGCTTTTTCCATTGATAAAGAAGCCAATAGTAGCCGGGGGGATGGAAGGGTTCATCAATAGTTGTGTGCAGCCTGATATGTCCAACGGTGATGGACTCATCAAGCCAGAATTCCCGGTCACCCAAATTCACTGACAATAGCATCACAAAGACCGCCAAAGCCAGGCCTATCCCTAGCACACGAACCCCCCGCATACTGATAAAGTTCTCCGGCCTATCGCTTTCAGACGTTACCATAATTCCCTATCTTCACCGCGCTAATTTTTGGGCAATTTTGTGATACTCTTCATTGTGAGACTGTAGTTTCCTCGCCTGGTCAATAGCTTGCTGTGCCTGGCTATAGTTCCGCATCTAGCTGAAGGCTATGGCCAGTTTGGCATAGGCGTCGGCGAAGTCCGGTACTAACCTAGTCACCTCAACGAGCTGCTCGGCCGCGGCAGCGGGCTGGCCTTCATACAGATAGGCCAGACCCAGGGAATAACGAGCGGACTCATCGTCGGGATTATCGGCAATTGCCTGGCGGTATTCGGAGATGAGCTGTTGGACGGTATTGGACCTGGGCCGCTGCCCCTGCCTATGTAGGAAGCTTCCGCAAACTCGGCAGAAATTGTCCTCAGCGGCCACTTCGGCTGCGCATTTTGGGCAGTTAGGCATCATCGGCCTCTGTTGCAGGCCCTGGCCTGTTCATCAGGCACCGACCTCACCGAGTTTTCGCGTAGAAACCTCACTGGCCGTCTAACAAATAAGATGCAAGGCAGCGGCGGTGCGTTTTTGGTCGCAAAGGTGTTCGAATATCTGACAGGCCTGTTCAGTGGGGGCGATTTGTAATTTGATGCCGCGAACCTGTAGTGCCTCCACGGTCTCCGGCGGCACTTTCATTGCCCCGAACTTGCCTGTGCCCACGACTAGAACCTCAACCTCAGCGGCGATGACCTCTTGAAGGTCATCCACCGCCAATCGGTGGCCTTTCTGCCGCCACCAATTCGCAATGACACGGTCGGGCAGAATTATCAAATCCGAATTATATACCTTACCGTCCACTGCTATCCGGCCAAAATCATACTCCCCGATCATTACTGTTTCCTCGTCGCGATTCCAGGTGAATGACACTTAACCCCTAGCCAAGTGTCTGAACTGGTCGTTCCGAGATAGCAATCTGGCCCGCGCCGGATTGCTGAAGCAGAATGTGTTTGCGCCACTGCTCGCTGATCTGAGGAAAATCTATCCGGTAGTGAGCGCCGCGACTCTCCTGGCGGTGCAAGGCTGCCCTAGCAATCAACCACGCGGCCTGACACATATTGGCTGCCTCTAGCTCTGCCTGACCTGGGCTGAGGTGACCGTGTATGTCCTGCTGCCACTGCTCCAGCCGTTCGCAGGCCTCCCGGAGGCTATCGCCGTCGCGGATGATGCCCACCTGTTGCCACATAAGTTCAGCTATTTGCTGCTTCAACTCCGGCGGCGCGCCTGCCGGCAGGTCAGCAGGAAGACGGGCTGCCCGTTGTTGTATCCCGGCCGATAGTGGTTCCGTCTCGGCCATCGCCTGGGCGGAAATCTTTCCGAAGACCAGGCCATCCAATATGGAATTCGAGGCCAGGCGATTCGCCCCATGCACTCCGTAACTGGCACACTCCCCACAAGCAAATAGACGCGGCACGCCAGTATGTCCATAGAGGTCAGTGGCAATCCCGCCCATCAGATAGTGGGCCGCGGGTGTCACTGGTATCGGCTCGGTTTCAGGGCTAAAGCCGCGGTTGTGCAGTTCCGCGATGATACCCGGAAACCGCTCGCGCATCGTCGTCACGCCCAGCGGCGAGAAGTCAAGGTAAACATGGTCATCGTCCACTGCGGTCATCTCGGTGAAAACGGCCCGCGCCACCACATCGCGGGGAGCCAGGTCCTGCAACTTATGATATCTAGCCATAAAGGCTTCGCCCTGAGAATTGAGGAGTACAGCCCCATCACCGCGCACGGCCTCGGAGATAAGAAACTTCGGGTAACTCTCATCCGCTAACGCTGTAGGGTGAAATTGGACGAACTCCAGATCCTGCAAAGTGGCGCCGGCGCGGAAGGCCAACCCGATACCATCGGCTGTCGCCACCGGCGGGTTAGTGGAGTACTTATACAGGCAGCCGCCGCCTCCGGTAGCTACCAGAGTACTGTCAGCGATAAAACGCCGGCACTGCCCATTGCTCACGGCCTCGACACCCACGCACTGCCCATCCATAATCAGCAAATCGGCCGCGGCTGTCTCCTCGTATATCTGCACGTCGGCTAAATCAGCCACGGCCTCCGAGGCCGTCCGTTGGACCTCCGCGCCGGTGGCGTCGCCATGCGAGTGGAGTATACGGGGGGTACGGTGAGCCGCTTCGCGCCCGTACAGTAACTCACCATTCTCCCGGTCAAACTGGGCGCCTATCCCAATCAGTTCCCGGACTACTGCTGGCCCTTCCTGGGTTAATATCTCCACCGCGGGCTCATCACACAGCCCATCACCGGCATCAAGGGTGTCTTGCTTGTGGAGTTGAGGGCTATCGCTGTGAGGCAGGGCCACGGCAATCCCGCCCTGGGCATATTGGGTATTGCTCTCCCTTAGCTGGCTCTTGGTTATGACGGCAACCGAGTCGTGGGGAGCTAGATGCAAGGCCGTCCACAGACCCGCAATGCCGGAGCCGATTATCGCAAAACGACACCTGATAATCTCAACTGGTTCATTTTCTGGGCGGGTCGAGTGCTTCATTCATACTCCCCATTCGGTAACCTTGCAGGTCTACAGTAACATACCGAAACCCTAGCTGTTTCATCTCGGCCACTAGCTTATCCCGTAGCGAGTTTTCGGTCAAGTGGGGGATTTGCTCAGATGCGACCTCAATGCGAGCCACCTCGCCGTGATGGCGGACTCGTACTTGCTCAAATGCGTATTTGTGCAACAGTTGCTCAGCGTGGGCCACTTGCTGCAGCTTGTCTGGGGTGATTTTGTGGCCGTAGGGAAACCGCGTAGCCAGACAGGTTCGGGCTGGGGCATCGGCGGTTTGCAAGCTACGGTCTCGGGAAAGCTGACGAATTTCTTGCTTTGTCAGCCCCACCTTAATTAGAGGCGCTCTCACCCCGAGTTCCTCCGCCGCGCGCCGCCCGGGGCGATAGTCACCGACAGCATCGCTTTGGGCGCCTTCCACCACATGGTTCAGGTCATACTGACGGGCAATCTCCTGCAACTGACGAAACAGGGCGCGCTTGCACAAGTAACATCTGTCCGGGGGGTTCGCCACAAACTCTGGATTATCCATTTGCCGGCTATCAAAGATGATATGTTCTACTCTCAATTGTTTAGTAAGTCGCTGGGCCTGTTCCAACTCCTCGGTGGGATAAATCGGCGCGCGGGCGGTAGCGGCGACCGCCTTTGGGCCCAGCACCTCCGCGGCCACGGAGAGCAGAAACGTGCTGTCCACCCCGCCGGAATAGGCCACCAGCACACTGCCCATCTGCTGGACGACGTCTTTCAACTTCTCTAGCTTGTCCTGTATGCTCAGCATCAGTAATTACTAGCTGTAGTATAACATAACTTCCTAGCGATGCGCAGCCTATGTTTATCACTGTGGGAGTGGTCGCGGAATTAATTCCGCCTGACGACCAGCCCAATATAGATAAGGGACGAAGTAAGTCTCGGTGCGTAATGGAGAAGTTAGCCTCAGTATAAGGTTCTGGCTATCGTAGCGGGCCGCGGCGCCGGTTATATTGACAATGGCCCACAGCGGTATCATCGGCACCTTCTGGTAAAGCACTGGTGGCACCCGCAGCGTTATGGGTTGGCCATTTTTCTCACCTCGCCGACTGTCTAGACGCAGCAACAAATTGCCGCGCAGCCCCGAGATATGGACTATCTGGCGCTGCTTATCCCAGCGATACGAGGCTCCCAGAAGTCGCAAAATTGGCTCCGGCGGCAATAGTAATTGGCCTTCTGCTTCCAGCGGCACAGTAGGCAGTTGCACCGGCTCGCCGTCAATGATGATTACTAGTTCGCCAGCAACCGGCGTCAGCCGGATAGCGCCCTCGCCGGTGGTTAGGATGACCTCACCGGTGAAAGTGGGTTCCATCCCCTTCAATTCTGACAAGGTTACCAACCGGTAGCCCTGCTGTTGCAGAGCAGGGACCACACGGTGCACTGCATCAACGGTACCCTGGCGGGGGCCACCGCCGTCGTGCATCAATATCACGGCACCGTTATGTGTGCGATTTAGAATGCGATTGTATATCGCCTCACTACCTGGCCGGCGCCAATCGCTCGGGTCCACCGACCACATTGCAATGCGGCAACCGGCCCCTCGAATAGTCGCCTCCACTCGCGCATTTTTTGCGCCATAGGGAGGACGGAACCACCGCAGCGCCTCATGGCCGCCGACTAATGGTCCTAACAACTCCTTACAACGTTGGATGTCTTGTTGGATGGCTGTAGTGGACAAGCGAGTAAAGTTAGCATGGGCCCAGCTATGAATAGCAATCTCATGCCCTTCGCTTGCGGCTCGTCGCACGATATCAGGGAACCGTTTGGCCAGGTGGCCCAGAACAAAGAAAGTCGCCCGGGCCCCGTGAGCGGCTAGTATGTCCAGAATTTGGGGAGTATATTGGGGAAGCGGGCCGTCATCAAAGGTGAGGGCCACCGCGCGAGTCTTATTGGAGTTGGCCGGCGGGATCACTACTGGCAGTACTTGGGCTACCTCTATCGCGCCTACTTTGCCAGTTATCTTCCCTCGTTGCACGCGCCGCAGACCTCGGAAGCCTGACAACTTGGACGGCAACGGGACCGACCTAAATTGAGTATCTAGCGCTTGGCCGGGCAGCAGGCTGATCTTCTCAATTATTGGCTCAACCTTATCAGTGGGCGGGATGATGGTGATTATATCTCCGCCCTGCACAGCGGCCGCGGGCGGGATGGGCCGGCTATTACACAATATCTGGCCGGACTCGCCGCCCCCGAATACCAGCACCGTGCCCCGGGCATCTAGTAGCCGACCGGTCTGCAGCGATATGCCCACGACTTCGGCACAATCCGCGGCGGTACTGACCTGACTGATGCCCAGTCGCTGTCCATTCACATACAAATGATACGGCCCTCTGCTGACAAGCAGACATACCACCAGCAGTATCAGTAATGCGGCCAGCGCCACAGTGCGCCGCGCTTGACTGGGTTGGGTAGCTGTAATTGGGTTATGTGGGACCGCGGCATCCAGGTGCTGTATTTTGTTCCAGCCTTTCTTAGACGCGAATAGATCTCATCAGGCTGAATGAAACGCGTCGCGCAAAGTCTGGGCGGCAAAACGCACTCCGCAGCCGCCTACCAGAGCTACCATCGCTAACCCATACCATACTAGGTTCATCTTGCCTCGGTAATGCTTGCGATAGAACCGCCGGAAGCTGCGGTGCGACTCGATAATCATCCGCCGCCTGACCTGGGAGGTAGAAGCACCATGCTCATGAATCATCTGCGCAGCAGGAGTGAACCATATCTGCCAGCCGGCCTGCTTTAATCGGTAGCCCAAGTCAACATCATTGAAGAATATCGGAAAAGTCTCATCAAACAGCCCCACTTGCTTCAGCGCGTCTCCATTCAGTAGTAGTGCGGAGGCCATAGGTTGGTCTACCTGGCGGACCTCATCGTAATCCCACCAACTCATCCGGTATTTGCCGAAGATGGGACTACGCGGCGCGATGCGGCTCAGCCCCAGCAACTCCCAGAGTATTATATCGGGGGTGGGGAAGCTACGGCAACTGTGTTGCAGGCGGCCGTCCGGATATACCAGCCGCGGGGCAACTGCGGCGGCTGAAGGATGCTCGTGGGCGAACTGCAGCAATGCCCGAAGTGCCCCCGGCCTGACGATAATATCTGGATTAAGCAGCAGTTTGTAGGGGGCGCGGCTAATCCGTAGAGCTTGGTTATTGGCGGCAGCATACCCGGCATTCTCATCGTTGGCTATCAGCTCAATATGAGGATAGTCACTGGCTACCATCTCCGCACTGCCGTCGCCGGAGGCATTATCCACCACAATTATCTGCAACGCCAGCCCCTCGGTATTGCTTGCCAGGCTTTCCAGGCAGTTACGCAGGGGCTCACGGGTGCGCCAGTTGACGATGCACACCGACATGTCAAGGTCGTTCACAGTTGCCACTCCCAGGGGCACGGCGCTCTGCCAGATAGTGGCTAATTCGCCTTGCACCGTCTGGAGTCCTGCCCGAACCAATGGCATCACAGTATTAATGTTAACTATTACATAACCGATGAAGGAATTACTGGTTGGGGTGCTGAATGTATAAACGACGTTACTATCTCATCACCCCAAGGAGGTAGACGAAATGGTTCGCACTGGTGCATGGTTATCCGAAGCGTGGGAGTTGTTCAAACAGGATCCACTGATACACATACTGGTATGCATGGTAATCTGGATTGCTAGCGGTGCTACCGGCGGCTTTATTCTCATCGGCCCGCTGACCTGTGGTTATTACTATATAATTTTGAAAAAGCTGCGGGAACCAGGAGAGGCTATGAATTTCGGGGACATTGCCAAGGGCTTTGAGGTATTTGTGCCGGCCCTGGTAGCTTCGCTGTTAATGGGCGTGTTCGTTAGTGTCGGGGCAATTGCCTGCTTTGTGGGGTCCATTGTGGTCTCCGCGTTAGTTATGTTTGCCTATCCGCTCATTATGGACCAGAAGTTAGACTTCTGGCCCGCCATCGAGACCAGCTTCAACAAAACTAAGGACAATTGGCTGGGCTTCAGCCTGTTTATGTTAGCACTGTTTGGTATTAACCTGGCGGGTGCCTTGCTTTGCGGGCTTGGCCTTCTGATCACTGCACCCGTTAGCATGATCGCTACCATCATGGCCTACCGGGATAACTTCCCGACACAGGCTCCCATTGTCCCCGAGCCCCCTAGCGTCTAGGCTCATTGCTGGGGTGCCTGTAGCCGGTGACTGCCTCTTATCGCCCGGAATCCTTGCGGCGCAGGATGCGGTAGCCGGCGATGATGGTCTCCAGTTCGTAGTTACTAATCCGCTCGACCAGCGGTGGATGGTGCGCAAGTTGCCACGCGGGCCCAGCGGATTCCGGTTCGCTACCGTCTACAACGTATAGGGGCTTATGGGCATCAAAGTCAGTTGCCCAGCGCCGCCAATCCTGGTGTGCATCATAGGGCCGAGCTGTGCCGGAGTATAGTGCTGTCAGCGGCAAGCAGAAGATATATGGTGTTGCGGGTAACCGTTGGGCAAAGAAGTACACGGCTGGTGACCGTGCCCAGACGAATATGTGGTCAGTCGGGCCTGAATGGGCAGCGACATATTGCCCAACCAACTGGTATGGCATCGGGCTTTCCTGGTGGGCCAGGATAGTGGCCCAGTCCGCGATCCGGCCCTTGGGATTAGTGGGCCGTAGCCCGACAAGTAACAACAGGGCAAACACCAGCAGTACTGCCGCCCGCCGCCACTGCAGTTGCGTCGCCCACTTTCGCCAGATATGCTCCAAGCCTACCGCCGCCAGTACCGCCAGCGGCGCATATAGCTGCCACCAGTAGTGGTAGTAGCCAGGGCCAAAGCGCCGACCAGCCAGAGCCCCGGTCAACCCCGCACCTGTCCAGACCAGAAGTGCCCCCATCACTGCTCGGTTGGTTCTCTGGGCTGGTGATGAGGCTGCGGACTGGCGCACTAGCTGAATGGCCACCACTAGACCAACAAGGGCAGGCAGCCATAAATGAGGTGATAGAGTTGTCAGATGCCAGCACCAGCGGAATACTTGGCCAACGAAGTCCAGGTTTATCGGTACGACGCCGGCTTGGGCTGTAGTAAACCCCAAAACCAGCTCTATCATTGGGCCTAGAGCATCATGAAGCGCACACCAGAGAGCAGAAACTGCCGGGACAATAGCAACGCCGAGCAAGCACGGTAAGAACCTGTGCATCAATCGCCAATTCCAATGGGGATTAATTGCGGCGGGCCAAAGTGTGGCGAGGACCAGAAGGCCGGCCAGGTCCAACGCCCCGACGACCTTGCAACTGGCCCCCAGGCCCACCATCAGCCCAGCCCCTAACCACGCCCACATATTTGTGCGTTGTGCGCCTATGAGGGCGAGCCAAAACCCCGCTATTGACCCGACCAGCACACCTATTTCCGAGTTCAGTTCTCGTCCACACATCACCGAGGCGAGGCCAAAGATACCTGCGGCGCCAAAGGCGACCAGGCGGCTCAGTGGTATCTGCCTCACTACCCGGTAGATGAGAACCTGGATAACGGCCACCAATAATATGACTGTTGCATTGATGCTGGAAGCCTGATGGCCCAGAAAGCGCAGTATAAGGGCAAACAAAGCGTACCAGGCCAGTCCCTTGTTATCCCAAAGGTCACGATAAGGAGCCAAGCCGTGGTTCAGCCCGTCGCCGACCACGGCATAAACCTGTTCATCGAAGCCCCAGAAATGATTAACTGGCGGACGGAGCCAGATCGTAGGCAACAGCACGGCAATCCAAGCCAGCACGGCCCACCATGGCCGCCATCCTCCGCTGGCGGATGTCCGCGATCTATGGGCACTCTCAGGCTCTGGGCAATCCTGCATTTCACACCACTCTATCCGTTTAGCCTAATCCCAGTCGCCGCTTCACAATCAGTTTGAGGGTTTCCAGCACGGTAGCGCCGATCTTCATCTTGGAAGCGCCGGGTTTAAGGTCATAGCGTAGGACCATCGGGACCTCAGTGATTACAACCGGCAGCGCGCCGAGGCGCAGCAACAGGTCCACCATACAGGAAAAGCCTTGTTGGCTGATTAGACCCTCGCCATAGCGCTCAAAGGCTTCGTGGAGCACCTGGCTCTGGTAAGCCCGATAACCGCAGGTATAATCGCGCACCCCGCGCATAGGTAGCAAGAGTCTGAAAAGCAATGAGGCTCCCCAGCTAAAGAGCCGCCGATGCCAGGGCACACCCACTACCCGTGACCCCGGCTGGAACCGCGAGGCAATGACTATATCCGCGCCCCCGGAAATCTTGCCGACCATATCTGGAATCAGGCGAGGGTCGTGGGTATTGTCAGCATCCATAGTAACTACTATATCTTCTTCGCCCACGACCTTGGCGGCAGCGGTGAGCCCGGTCCTCATCGCCGCTGCGAGCCCCTGATTCGTCGAATGCTGAAGCAACCGTACCGGCATCCGGGGTTGAAATGCGGTGACTAACTGCGCAGTCCCGTCGGTGCTGCCATCATCTACCACTATGACCTGGTAGTCCAGGCCTGCTTCTGGCAGCACTGCCGCTAGCGCCGGCAAGAGTTTGCCCAGCGCTTCTTCCTCATTGTAAGCGGGCAGCACAACGATTATCATTGAGATGAGTGTGGGGTCAGATGCCATCTAAGCCATTATAGCAGATAAAAGCCCGTGCTTCAATCAGCGGGCGGAATGATAAGATTAAGCTTCTTAGGGGCCACATGTATGTCCACTGGCGTCTGGCCCCCCACGTCCCCGTCAACCTGCCACCAGCAGGACGGCTGTACAGAGATTCGTATTCGGTGGGCTTTAGTTACCGATATATAGGGGTTTTCGGAGACACCGGCGCCGCGCAGGAAGCTGCGGCTAACGGGGCCGAGCAAGTGCCGGTAGCCACCGTAGCGAAAGATTACCACATCCAAGTGGCCGTCATCGGGCTGGGCCTGGGGGACAAATCGCAGCCGCCAGGTATACAGCGGGAAGTTACAGATAATGACTGCCCACAGTTGCTCGGCGATGTTTAGGGATTGCTCGCCATCCAGTTGCAGATGAAATTGGGCCGGTTGATAGCGAATAGCGCTCGTAACGAACTGACCAACAAAAGCCAGTTTACCCAGCCACTGCTTCCAGGCATCCTTCACCCCGTGGGCTACGTGAGCATCTAGTCCCACACCGGCCATAGTCCCAAAGTATCGGCCATTGATGATGCCTAGGTCAATGTGACGGACTTGGGCCTGAGCAATCACCTGCACAGCCGCCCGAATGTCACTATCGGGTAACCCGATATTCTTCCCCAGGGCATTGGCAGTTCCCAGGGGTATAATCCCCAGCGCGCTCGGCGAGCCAGCTACGCCGTTGATTACTGCATTGACGGTTCCGTCTCCGCCGGCCGCGATGACCTGATCGAATCCCTGGCCAGCGGCCTGGCGGGATAGCTCTACTGCTGCCTGGGCAGTCTCAGCGATCTCTAACTCATATTCCAGCCCCGCCGCTGTCAACTCGGAGGCGATCCCTCGCCGAATACGATCTCCCCGGCTGCCCCGCGCCCTTGGATTATAGATTATCAGCCTCTGCATATCCCCGACCACTCGCGCCCTATCTCAGAAAGGCCAGCCATAGATATAGATAAGCAATCGGCATACTGAACAGCAAGCCATCAAATCGGTCCAGAACTCCGCCATGCGGCCCGAAGATATTGCCAAAGTCGTCCAAGCCCACATCACGTTTGATAGTGGATTTGGCGGCGTCACCCAACTGCGAAAATATTCCCAGCAGTGCTCCCAAAGCCAGGCCGTGTTGTGGGGGGAGATGTAAGCACAAGCCCACTAGTACAGTAGCGGCGACACCGCTCAGGAACCCCGCTAACGCTCCGGCCACGGTCTTACGCGGACTCAGGATAGGGGACAGCGGCCGTCGTCCCCAGGCTGATCCGACCGTGAAGGCGAAGGTATCCAGCACCCAGACCGGGATTACAATTAGCAGTACCGTGCCCACATTGCTGGTGAAGGGTCCTGCCGGATAGCCTAGCACCTCCGGCAGGTCAATACTCCTCAACTGAATCATAAAAGTCATCAGCAAGCCTATATAGACTATGCCGAAGATTGTGACGGCCGAGTTCGCGGTGGCGTCTTGATAGTTACCTGAGCCGCAACGTCTAAGCATAGTGGCGACTGTAGCGAAGAACAAGACCAGTATCATTAGCTGGGCTTGGTGCTCAGCGGGCGCGAACGTTGCTACGGCGAGTAGCAATAGAGCGCTCAGGTATCCTAGACCTATGTGCGGTCGTAGTTCTCGTTTCAAGGCCGCCGAATAGTACTCACCCAGAGCAATTACGGTGATTAGCCCCACCAATCCCCATAGCCACCAGCCGCCCCAATACGCGCAGATAATGAGTATTGGTACGCCGATAACGGCTAGCACTGCCCGCGCCAGCAACTCGCGAAGTACCCGCATCAGCCTCAGCTCTTTCACCTCGCTAGACTACCAACTTATTCTACTGCTTATACAATACGCCGCGAGCGAGGCCAAATCCTTCTTCACGGTGAAGAGAAAGTCAAGGAAGGTCTGGGTAGTGTTAATGTAGAATAGCATTCCTATGGAAGGTAACGTTACGCAGGAGGATTACAAATGTCGGTCATAAGCCATAGAGATACTATTGTGGTAGGTGGCGGGGTGGCTGGTTGTACGGCGGGATTATATGCCAAGCGTTATAATCTGGATGTGGTGGTCTTGGACAAGGTTGGCCCCGGTGGCTTGGCGGCGACTGCAGCCCTCATTGAAAATTACCCCGGCTTCCCTGAAGGTATTAGTGGCCTCGAACTCACTCAACGGATGTACCAGCAAGCTGAGAAATATGGCGTGGCCATTGAATTGACCCAAGCAACTGGCTTGGCAGCTCAGGGGGATAGGTGGCTGCTGCATACCACACACACTGACTACCTGACTACGGCAATAATCATCACCGCCGGCGCTCACCCCCGGAGCTTGGATGTGCCCGGCGAGGCGGAATTGCGTGGCGCCGGGGTATCGTACTGTGCCACCTGTGACGGATTCTTCTTCCGAGAGCAAACTGTTGCGGTGATTGGTGGCGGCGACACGGCGTTGGAGGAAGCCCTGTATTTGGCTAAACTAGCAGCGAAAGTCTATGTGATACACCGCCGCGACGAGCTGCGGGCCCAACCCTATCTGCAGCGACAGGCCTTTGACCAGCACAATATGGAGTTTATTTGGGATACAGTCGTTACCGAAGTTATAGGAGACCAGCAGGTCGAGGCTCTTGGGCTTCAGAGTAAGAAGACCGGCGAGCAGCGCCGCCTAGACCTTGATGGCGTCTTCGTATCAATCGGCTATAAGGCGTCTACCGAATGGCTGGGCGATTTGCTGGAACTGGACGACGGGTTCATTGTCACCGACCAGAATATGCGTACCAGCCAGCCCGGGATATTTGCCGCTGGTGACATTCGCAACACGCCGCTGCGGCAGGTTGCCACGGCAGTCGGCGATGCTAGCATTGCGGCCTATTCAGCCTATCAATACGTCAGTCAGCGCGAAGGATAACAGTATGGATGCCGGTGGCAACAACTCCTTCCCACAAGACAAGTGCCGCAATAACGGGTTGTGCTGGCGGACATGGTCAGCGGGACGGCACCCGCTGGTCGCGGCGGTCGTAGCTATCTTCGTGCTGGCGCTGACGGTAGGCGTATATTTCGCCTTTGACAGTCCTATGTACCCCGTGCTGACCTTACTAGTTCTGGGGGCAGCACTGTCGCCCTATTATCTGCCCGTCCGGTTTACCCTGGATGACCAGGGGCTTACCGTCAGCAGTTTGTTGGGCCACCGCCAAAAACTTTGGTCGGCGTTTAGCGCCTACTTCCCCAATGGGAAAGACGGGGTATTGGTCAGCCCCATAGCCCGCCGGGGGCTCGTATCGGCTACTCGCGGCATATACCTACCTTACGCGAATAACCGGGAGGCAGTACTGGAGTATCTTGGCCGACATCTACCCCAAGACAGGTGAACGCGTTCGGGTGATTATAGAAGACAGCAGCGACAAAACTCGCCAGCGACAGGTCCTGGCTAAACTAGTCCAGCAGATCATACGCCGACGAATGGCAGCGCCGGCGCTTTTCGTACTGGAAAGCGCCAAGCCCTTGAGCTTT
>JAUWJN010000126.1 GCA_030607655.1 bacterium | reverse complement strand
GTTCGGCATCCCGCACAGCGCCGCACATGCTGCTTCAGCCGACTTTGTAGCTACCCAGACTGCCGGGGTATACATTATCCTGGTGGGTCTGATGGCCTACACCGCTTGGACCAGAGTTCGACGGGTGTGGCGGCTGCAAGCCCAGGGCGCCCCCGAGGCGGCCAATACCTTGATGAGCTTCCGCTCGGCTACTGCTTGTCTGGCCATTGCTTTAGTGGGCTTGGCGGCGTGCTGGACCTATGCTGGCGGCCACCCCGCTCTGGGCCTCCTGGAGTTCGGCCTTTACCTTTTCGTGCAGGCCATAATTATGGCTAGGGCCACTGCCGAGGCCGGCACCCCGATGACCGAAGGCTCCTTTACTCCCTTAGATATCTTGGGATATTTCACCTCTCGTTCCCGGCTGGGAGCGGCCAATCTGACTCTTTTCGCCTTCTCTGATACTCTGTTTTCCCGAGACTTGCGGGGGATAGTGCTGACTGGTTTTCTGGATGGTCAGAAGCTAGCGGACGGGGTAGGCCTGGCGCGGCGCAAGCTATTGGCAGTAATGGTGGGGGCGATAATCTTTGCCATCATTGTGGGCGGAGCTTTACATATCTGGCTGCCCTACCATCAGGGAGCTGTAACGATGTATTCCTATGTATACTCCGCCAACAGTATCCAGTTCTGGCGCGAGAACCAGCCCCTTATTGTATCCGAGGATCAATACAACCTGGGGAAGTTAGTGGCGTTTTTCAGTGGTGCAGCCCTATGTATTTTCCTGGGACTGATGCGCCGTCATTATCTGTGGTGGCCGCTACATCCGTTGGGGGCGGCACTGTCGGTGAGCTGGATTTTGTGTGTCTTTTGGTTCCCAATGTTGGTCGCCTGGCTACTTAAGACTGCCATTACTCGCTACGGCGGGCTAAAGCTGTATGTGAAGCTACGGCCCGTCTTTTTAGGATTGATCTTTGGCGAGTTCTCCATGGCAGTTCTCTGGACAATAGTTTCCTGGATTTTTGGCACTGGAGTCCCCGTCTTCCCCTGGCCCTAGCCATGTCGTTTAGCGGGGCTGTTGTTCTCGCTTCCCGCCTCTCGTCTCTGCCGTCAGGAGGGGCCGTGTCGAGCGCAGCGAGGCCGGCCCGTATGCCGTTCCCTACCCCCTGTTCCTTGTCCCTTGTCCCCTGTCCACTGCCCACTGTTCCCTGTCCACTATTTATTGTGGGAGCGGCACCCCTGCCGCGACTGCCGTTTGCGGAGGGGCGTGTCGAGCGCAGATACACTTGCCCGCTAAAGCTACTTACGCAGCAAAGGTAGGAAGCTAGCCTATCTTCCGTTCTCCCCTCTCCGGCACGGAGAGGGGCGGGGGGTGAGGCAATCTGTAGAGGTGGAAGTTAGCTACAGTTTCAGGCCGGCTTTTTCCCAGTCCGCCAGGAAGCGCTCAACGCCTACATCGGTCAGGGTGTGGTTGAACATCTCCTCCAGCACGGCAAAGGGGATGGTGCAGATGTCAGCGCCAATTAGGGCGGCGTCTAGCACATGCTGGGGATGCCGTACACTGGCGACAATTACCTCCGTGGCAAAGTCATAGTTCTCATAAATCTGCACTATCTCCCCCACTAGCTGCATACCGTCGTGGCCGATGTCATCCAGCCGACCGATGAACGGCGAGATGAAAGTCGCCCCGACTTTAGCGGCCAGCAGCGCCTGATTCGCGGAGAAGCACAGTGTACAGTTAGTCTTTATCCCCTCCTGCGACAGGACACTGATAGCTTTTATACCTTCCCGGATCATCGGGATTTTGACCGCAACATTGGGAGCCCACGAGGATACTTTACGTGCCTCCTGGATCATGCCCTCGGCCTCCAGGCTGACTACTTCGGCACTCACCGGGCCGGGGCAAATCTCGCAGATTTCCCTGACCACTTCTTCAAAGGACCGCTGCTCGCGAGCCACCAGACTGGGATTAGTGGTCACCCCGTCAACTATTCCCCACGAGCAAGCCGTACGAATATCGTCAACGTTGGCTGTATCTACAAATATCTTCATGTTCTCAGCCTCCTAAAGCCAAGTATCGAGGTCGGATGCCCGAATTGTTGGTCAGTCCACGGCTACTACGGCTTGGATTTCCGGAATCTCCTCCTTAAGTACCCTTTCAATGCCCATACTCATAGTTTGTTGGGCCATCGGACAGCCCTTACACGCCCCTTGTAGGCGCACCCGCACAGTGCCATCCTCATCCACCTCTACCAGTTCCACATCCCCGCCATGGCTTTGCAAGTGCATTCTAACTTTCTCTATTACTTCCTGTACTTGCTCTTTTAGCGTCATCTAATAGTCTCCTTTACGACACCTGTTACTCAGTTAAACATTCGGAATTCACCCGGTGCCAGCCCGGCTTCGCGCAGCAGACTTGCCGCCGTGATTATCAGTTCCTGTCGCTGGTTGACCGCGTCGGGCTGCCCAGAGTTCACTACCTCGTGCAGATACCGGTCTATCTGCCCCGGGAAAGGATTATTTGCCACTGCCCACACTGCCAATTGGGCGGCGGGATGCGGCGGCCGGCGGCTGGCAATCACCTGCGTCAGCCGGGCCATCCGCCTATCCGGACACGACGCAATGACCATTCTATCCACCACAGTGGGAGTCCGCAGCCCGATATTGGTACAGGCGGCAGGTATATGTACTTTGGCCGCCCACTGCCGGCTCAGGTCAATATGCAGCGAGCCTATGGTAGTCATCCCTTGTACGCCTTGCCGCTGGCTCCAAAACTGGGTGCCCGGGGCGATAGACACACTCTGCGGACCATACGCTGATCGCCCTATCATACCCTCAACGGCGGCATCCCCCGCGCCCCAAAACTGGGCCCATACCTCGCCTCGCTCCAGGCTCGCCAGCAAATCCGCCGTACCTTCCTCCCCATACGCTCCTCCTAGCCCCACCACTATCCCCACAACCACTATTAACCCCATCTTCTTACCTATTCCCATCACCGCCACCTCCTCACGAGTTATCTATCTGTGAGAGGCATTCTACGCTAAGACCAGTCATCTGTCAAGGCACACTTGGGCAATGATGAGACTATTGTAGAAACTGCCTGTTGAACGGGGCCAGCGCGCCCAACCAAGGTCTTGCAGTTCCGCCAATAATGATGTACACTATATAAATAGTAATACGTTGAGGAGGCGAATTGACGTGACGGAGAAGTCAACCTGGCAGACCAAGGTAGGACTGGCCCAGATGTTGCGGGGCGGGGTAATAATGGATGTCACCAATGTTGAACAAGCTAAGATTGGTGAGGACGCCGGCGCGGTGGCCGTAATGGCTCTGGAGCGGGTCCCGGCTGACATCCGCGCCGAGGGCGGCGTGGCTCGCATGGCCGATCTGCGCATTATTGAACAGATTATGGACACGGTAACCATTCCGGTTATGGCCAAGTGCCGCATCGGTCATTTCGCCGAGGCCCAGATACTGGAAGCGATCGGCGTGGACTTTATTGACGAGAGCGAAGTACTGACTCCTGCCGATGAAAAATTTCATGTCTGGAAGCATGACTTTGACGTGCCCTTTGTCTGTGGCTGCACCAATCTAGCCGAGGCGCTGCGCCGTATTGGCGAGGGCGCGGCCTTGATTCGCACCAAGGGCGAGGCCGGCTCCGGAGACATCGTGGAAGCTACCCGGCACATGCGGGCGGTAATGACTGGCCTTGAGCACCTCAAGGGCCTGCGCGATGACGAGCTGATGACCGAGGCCAAGAATATGGGCGCGCCGTTTGAGCTGGTGCGCCAGGTGGCCCATGAGGGTAAGCTGCCGGTGCCCAATTTCTCCGCCGGCGGCATTGCCACTCCCGCCGACGCCGCGCTGATGATGCAACTGGGCGCCGAGTCTATCTTCGTCGGCTCAGGTATCTTCAAGTCCGAGGACCCCGCCGAGCGCGCCCTGGCCATAGTACACGCGACCACCTATTACGAAGACCCTCACGAGGTCGCCCAGGCTTGCAAGGGCCTGAAGGGCGCGGCGATGGTTGGCATTGACGTCGCCAGCCTTCCAGAAGAAGAGCGAATGGCCAACCGGGGCTGGTAGACTTTAGTATGACACCACGCATAGGTATCCTGGCCCTGCAAGGCGATTTTGCCGAGCATTTGCAGGCGTTCTCCGCATTGGACTGTCAGCCGGTCCCGGTCAAGAGGCCCGAAGAAGTCCTATCCTGCCAGGGGTTAGTGATCCCCGGCGGGGAGAGCACGACCATTGGCAAGCTCTGCCAGCGCTTCGGGGTGGATGAGGCGATAATGCAGCTTCACCAGCGCGGCGCTCCTATCTGGGGCACCTGCGCTGGGATGATACTGCTGGCCAAGGAGATTGAAGGCAACGACCAGTGGCGGCTGGGGCTGATGGATATTGCGGTGCGTAGAAACGCCTTTGGCCGCCAGGTGGACAGCTTCGCAACCGATTTGGCCATCGCGGGCATAGCCGACGGACCGGTCCGGGCAGTTTTCATTCGCGCTCCCTACGTAACGCGAGTGTGGGGAGAGGCCGAGACGCTGGCGACCTTTGAAGATAACATTGTGATGGTGCGCCAGGACAAGCTGCTTGCTACCGCCTTCCATCCCGAACTCACCGATGACCGCCGCATCCAACAATACTTCCTGAACATGGTATGCTCCATCATCTGAAGGCAGTCCTGTTGTGCGGAGGGGCCGTGCCTGGGGGTGAACCTGTCAAAGAGCCGTTTGGAGGGGCCGGTTGAACAGAGTGAAGCCGGCCCGCAAGCCAGAAACTGGCTTGTTGCCAAAAAGCGGGTTCCCTGCTAATGCTGTTCTTAATCATTCAGACTAAGGTGCACGATAATGAAAGGCATTATCTTAGTAGGTGGTCTGGGCACGCGCCTGGACCCGATGACACGGGTGACTAACAAGCATCTGCTGCCTATCGGCCAGTTTCCGATGGTCTATTATCCGTTGCACAGCCTGGTTGACGCCGGCATGCGCGACATAATGTTGGTGACCGGCGGCAACAATCCCGGTGCATTCCTGGAGCTGCTCCACGACGGCCGCGAATTCGGCCTGGACCACTTATACTTCACTTACCAGCGAGCTCCGCAAGGTATTGCCGACGCCATACGCTGTGCCGGGCATTTTGTCGGTGATGATTGTTGCTTGGTGATGCTGGGCGACAACATCCTGGCCGGCAGTGTCCGCCCCTTTGTGGAAAGTTACCTGGCCAATCCTGTGGGAGCTAAGGTATTGCTAGCTGAGGTACCTGACCCGGAGCGTTTCGGCGTGCCCGAGTTTGACCGTGAAGGCAATATTGCCAGAATCATTGAAAAGCCACCTCAGCCGCCGTCCTCGTACGCCGCCATCGGTGTATATATGTACGATCAACTGTTATGGGAGATTCTGCCCACTTTGCAGCTATCCGACCGGGGCCAGTACGAAGTCACTGACATCCACAATGTTTATCTGGAGCGCGGGCTGCTCACCTACGATATTATTGACTTTGGCTGGTCAGATGCCGGCACGCCCGAAAGCCTCTTCCGCGCCACCCAGATGATGCACGACAGCGACTTTCTACCTGTTGTGAATACTACGCCTTCTGAGTAAACTCCGCTCACCAACGGGCAGGGACACGCCACAGCCCTGGCGAATTATCTTACGACGAGACCCTAGCTCTCCCGGAGGTATGTTAAGATGCCCAACGAGACTGAACAGCTAGCTGACAAAGCGGTGGACGCAGCCGAGAAGATTGCCCCGGCTGGTTTCTGGCAGGAGGTCTTGGGGGAATTCCTGAAGCCGGAAACTGTGGCCGGTAAAGCCGGCAGCATAATACTGATTCTCCTGGTGGCCCCGGGCGTCTACTTGCTGCTGATGGCCGTTTTTTCCCGCGCCCGCCGCCGCTTGGAGCAGGCCGCTGCGGCTGCCACCGGCCCCGTTCGTACCCGCCAACACCGCGCTGCCACTGCCGTCTCGTTGATAGCCAACATTGCCAGGTGGGTAATCGTACTGCTCACTGGAATCTGGGTCCTGGGCGCGGTGGGAGTTAATCTGCTACCGATCCTGACGGGGGTGGGCTTCTTAGGCGCGGCGATAGCCTTTGGTGCGCAAACTCTTGTCCGCGATTTGGTCAGCGGCCTATTTCTGCTGCTGGAGGGCCAGTATGCTGTGGGCGACTACGTCAACTTATCCGGCAACTTTGGCCTCGTCGAGCAGATTGGGCTGCGGGGGACGGTACTGCGCGACCTGGACAATCAACTGCATCATATCCCCAACGGGACTATTACCAAGGTAACCGTCTATGAAGAGCCTTTTGTCAACTACGTAGCCGAGGTCCCCCTGTCCAGCCCCCAAGATGCTGAGCAGGTCCGCGGGGCCCTGGAAGAACTCAGCGCCGAACTACAGGCCGAGTATCCGCTGCACATCACGGGGATAGAGCCGGTCCAGGTTGACAAGGACCAGCGCGGCATCACCTTGGCACGCCTGCCCCTGACCGTCTTCCCCACTCAGGACTGGATCGCCACCGAGCATCTGGTCGCCCGCATCCAGTTGCTGCTCTCCGAGTTAGAGCTCCAAATTCCTACCGGACTGAAGGTCCGCGTCTACCCCGACATCCGCCAACTAACCGGCGCTGCAGACGCTGATGAGCCTGCCTAGTGGTGCTATATCCACCCCCGCGACTAGTGACACCCACGGCTTGTTTTGTTATAATTCGGGCAAGTAGTTAGCCTCAGACAGTATTGACGACGGACACAGTGATCACTGGTGATGGCCGGTATTCTTCTGACAATTGGCAAGTATTTATTTGTGGCACTGCTGTATGTGTTTGTGGTGTTGGTATTTCGGGCCTTGATGATGCAAGCCCAGGCCGAGGCCCGATCACGCCGCCGAGTAATCTCCGCCCCCCAACGCCCGCCGCAAGAAGTGCCGCCGCCCGTCAGTGAGCCTGCTCCCCGCCCCGCCGCCCCGGTGGCGGACTCTCAAGCCGCCGCGCCGGTCGCCGCGGAAGAACCTGAACCGGTCCCTGCGGAAGAACCGCAACCGGCCCCTGCAACTCGCGTAGCGGCCGACTCCGCCAAAGTAGCTATGGC
>JAUWJN010000185.1 GCA_030607655.1 bacterium | reverse complement strand
GCAAGAGGAGAATAGCAGTGAGTAGCGAATTATTAGAATATATTGCCATCTGTCCGGGCGCGTTTGACCCGATCACCGAGGGTCATGTGGATATTATCCGGCGGGCCAGCGAGATGTTCGGGAAGGTAATTGTGGCGGTAGCCGAGGATGCAGACAAACACCCGCTGTTTTCCCGGGCCGAACGAGTGCAAATGGTCGCCGAGGCTTGCCGCGACTTGGCCAATGTAGAGGTGGACAGCTTTAGCGGACTAGTGGTAGAATATGCGCGTCACCAGGGAGCAGTAGCCATTGTAAAAGGACTACGGGCGGTCTCGGATTTTGAGCGGGAGATGCAGATGGCGTTGATGAACCGGCAATTGGCTCCTGAGGTACATACGGTATTCTTCGTCACCCATCCCGACTATGCTTTCTTAAGCTCGAGTCTGGTGAAAGAAGTGGCTTCATTGGGGGGCGATATCGCAAAGCTCGTACCACCATCAGTATGGCCACGGCTGCGCGAGAAACTAGGCAAGTGAGGCATCTGGGACAACCTATCAGGGAGGGCTACCCCATGGAAATTCTCAGCTTGTTAGAAGAACTAGAAATCAAGGGTGAGGAGGGGGAGAAGTGGTATACGCGATTTATTCCCGGTTTCATCGGCAAGACTGTCCTGGATGCGGAAGAGTTCTTTGGGATACTGCATCAGTTGCGGTCGGGGCTACGTACTGAGATGACTACTGCTACACAAGTGACCCGCGACCGCGAGCGCATCCTGCAGGAAGCCCGCACGGAGAGTGCAAAGATCCTGGAAGCCGCCCGCGAGCAGGCGCACCTGCTGGTTTCTAGTGATGAAGTGGTCAAGCACGCCGAGCAGCGCGGCGAAGAGATAATTGACCAGTCTCGCATTGATGCCCAGGCGATAAGAGCCGAAGCCGAGACCTGGGCGCGGGGCATAGTGGAGCGACTGGAGAACTATGTGGCAAGAATGTCAGCCACCATTGACAAGACCCGCAAGGCCCTGGTTACTGACACCGCTACCCGGCGAGCCGAAATGCCGGGGGAAGAGGAAGAATAGCGAGCGGCGGGGAGTAGGTGGGAGAAATAATAAGTGATTGTCTTAGTTATCAACTGTGGTAGTTCCTCGGTAAAGTATGAAGCCTTCCAGACCCAGCCCGAAAAATCCTTAGCCTCTGGCCTCGCCGACCGCGTTACCGTTAACGGGGGGAGGCAGGCCGTCCTCATACATCATTCCCCCGCCGGTGATATCCGCCACCAAGCCGAGATGCCCACCCATGAAGTAGCCCTGGGCTACATAGTGGAGGCGGTTACTGACCCTGATCATGGTGTGGTGGAGTCCCTGGATGAAATTGGGGCCGTCGGCCATCGGGTAGTCCATGGCGGTGAGCAATTCTCGGCCTCGACAGTCATCAACGAAGAGGTTATTTCGGCCATACAGCAGTTCTGCGAATTGGCGCCCTTGCATAATCCGGCCAACCTGGAGGGCATCCATGCCTGTCAGAAGCATCTGCCTGACATACCCCAGGTGGCGGTGTTTGACACTGCCTTTCATCAGACTATACCCCGGCACGCCTTCATATACGGCTTACCCTATGAACTCTACCAGGAGCGCGGCATCCGCCGCTATGGCTTCCACGGCACCTCGCATCGCTATGTCGCTTCCCGGGCCACCGATATTCTCCAGCAGCGGGGCACCGCCCCGCAAGACCAGCGGGTAATAACCTGTCATCTGGGCAACGGGTGCAGTATGACTGCCGTCCGGGGTGGAAAGTCTATAGATACCTCGCTGGGCTTCACTCCGCTAGAGGGACTGCTGATGGGCACGCGCTGTGGCGACCTAGACCCCGCGGTAGTCCCCTACCTCATCAACGAGATGGGTCTGTCCGCCGACCAGGTGGATGATCTGCTCAATCAACAAAGCGGCTTGCTGGGTGTCTCGGGGGTCAGTAGTGATATGCGCGACGTATCGGCAGCCGCCGAGGAAGGCCACGAGCGGGCTCAGTTGGCCTTAGATATTTTCTGCTACCGCATTAAGAAGTACATTGGTGCTTACGCCGCGGCGCTGGGCGGGCTGGATGCAGTAGTCTTTACCGCGGGAATCGGCGAGAACGATCCTGAAGTCCGGAGGCGCTCAGTAGCCGGTCTGGGGTATCTGGGGCTGCATCTAAATGATGCCGCCACCCAAGACGTGAGCCTGGACGGTCAGCCGGTCGACATTAGCAGCTCAGATAGCCCGGCGCGGATCTTGGTAATACCCACCGCCGAGGAGCTAATGATTGCCCGGGATACTGCGGCAATTGTGGAAGGCAAAGCACCAGCCTAAGATGGTGGACAACTCAGGCCTTGGCGACTAGCTCCATATTTAGCTTAAAGTCGGCGTCTACCTCAAAGAGCCGTCCCCACGGTAACGTTACGTGCATCTCCTCCATCTCGGCCAGCATTAGCACGCCCCGATTGTCGGCCGGGCCAATCTCTACACACGGTTTGTCCAGGAATCGTTCAATCCACAAATTAGTGGCGGCCTCGATCAGCCGATTGCATACCATCTGCTCGGCCCGGGCGTAGCTGTCGCGCAGGTCAAAAGCCGATGAGCAACCCCAATTGAGTATCTCTTCACTAACCACCGGGCGTATCTGAGTCTGGTAGAGCCAGTCATCCACAAACCGGGTGAAGAGAAACTGAATGTGGGCCCGCTGGGCGTTAATGAGAGAGTTCAATAGTGCCAAGTAGCGCATCGGGGCCAAGTCAGTAAACAGATGAACCAGGTCAAAGGCACCTTTATCCTGGCGAGCGATCAGGCGCAGAGTGCTGTGGGCGAGGACCGAGCCCACCGAGTTGCTGGCCGTATTCCACGCCGCATAGGAAAGCAACTGGGACAAGTCTACTCCTCCCCCGGCGGACATTGCCTTCAGCAACACATCATCCGCGCCGTTGGGGAAGGCGGCGTCGCAGATGGCTATTCCCCGGCGGGAGCTCATCTGAACTGCTTGCTGGACGGCGTCGGACAAGCATAGCAGCCGCTGTTCGTAAACCGAGGTCTCGGCAGCCTGTGCGCGACTGAGGCCCGCCGGAGGGTTGACCAGTACGGTTAGGTCGGCCTCTTGGTTCTCTTCGTCCAGGCGGCCACCGACCACTGCTATCTGGGCAGCCACGATTTGAGTAAAAGGACGGTCTTCAAACGGGGCCACATTATCAGCAGCAGCCTCGTCGGTATAGATTACCCGTACCGTCGGCTGCTTCTCCATATGCTGATGAATAAACCGGGCCAGCAGAGTCATTCCCACCTCGTCAGCGCCGGGATATATCATTACCCGGTCGCTGAGCCTCCGTTCAGATATGAGCTGGTTCAGCCGTTGCTGCTCCGCAATATGCAAGCCCTGCGGGCCAGCATCATCCTGGGTCAGCACCAGAAAGTCAATATTGCCGGCGGCCAGTTCCTCAATGGCTCTCTTATTTATCTCATGGTTGCGGGCCCTTACCGACAAGTACCTGTCGCGCACCGCTGCCGGCAGCCAGCGTTCTAATCTCTCCAGGATGTGGCGCTGGGGGGAGCTGTCCTCCCCATCCACCGCGGCTTTCACTTGTGAGTACTCACCCAGAAGCTGGCGAGCTTCGCCAGTGTCATCCGCCACGCCCGTTGGTGCCTGACCCATTATCACACTATGGGCGTATATCGTTATTTCCGGCGCAAGCTGCTGAAGCCGACCCAGTACGTCCAGACGCTGCGCGGCTAGCTCGCGGGGAGTGTCGGTCTGGCGCGAAGCTACCAGTCCTCCGTAGGCCAGCATATCCAGGCTCAAGATGGCACAATCCACCGGCAGGGCCAACTGAGCCTGCAGCCACTCGGCGATCTCCTCAGGATGACCGGGTCTATGAAAGTTACCCAGTAGTTCAACGGCAGGAGTTACCAGCTCGTACTCGACCATTTGAGCCAGGAGCTGGGGCATCTTCAGGTTAACCGGTCGGTCATCCAGAGGTACGTAGACTACGCGGTGTACTCGGTGTCTGAGGGACACTAGCATAGCCTCCTTTCGCCAACATCGTTATATTGCTGCCGGGCGGCGTCCAAAGCCGCGCGGAATCTGCGGGTGGCGGCTTCCAGCGTGTTCGCCTGGCGGCCAGTTACTATAGCGCCAATCAATATACCTTGTACTCCTATCGCCGTCAGCTCCGCGACCTGGTCGGGCCTTATCCGCCGCTGCGTGGGGACGGCCACCGGCAGGTCCGGATAGTGATTAGTTATCTGCTCGTATAAGTGTAAGTCGGCGCTGGTGAGCGGTTGGCCATAGCCATCCGGCTCGATGATTGACGCCTCTATCATATCACATCCTGAGGCGTACGGGCCGAGAGAAAAGTCGGAATCCCTCTGCCGGTAACTCAGGGCTAGCATCCGGGACATAGCCGTGTCCAGTTCTAGCATCCACGGCGGCATATCATGAAGGTAGGCGTCAAAGAAATCAATGCCCATCTGCGCCAAGCGCTCCATATCTGACCGGCTCGCCATCGCCTCCTCACCGCCGGGGACGATGCCCACCGGTACTCCCAGACTGACAATCTTCTCCAGTACCGGGGCCTCTTCTTCCAGGATGCCGAAGTGGGTGCCGCTGGCATGATGATGAACATTGAGGTGAACCTTCAGGCACTGCGCCCCGCCGGCGAGAGCCGCCTGCGCCAAATCCAGGTCATTGCGAGGCAGACTGACCAGGAGCATCGTTTGACCAGCTTTCAGCTTTCTCTCAACAATGCGGCGCTGATTATTCACCTCAATGATTTCCCTCCAGTTCGGTTGGCCAGAACGGCCGGCAGGGCAAGACGATTCTGATAGCCGTAATATCGCGCAAAGCAGTATTCGCTGCTGAAGGCAGCGGAGCATACGGATTGGAGCTGGCCTTGATATGCCAGGTGCGGCCTCTCGGCGGTCGGGGGCTATCGGCAGGAGCGTTCGGGGCCAGGGCAATGCGGGGCAGGAGCTGCCAGGATTCGCTGTCTTGAGTCTTCGCCAGCACCTGGCAGCGCGACAGCACCCGCTCAAACCAGTCGGGGTGGCGGCCGCTTACGTCGTCAGGCCGATAACTGGGATAAAGATAGCCCTGAAACAGAGGAGGTATTCCCTCCCAGGAGGGCTGCCGGGCATCTACGGGCCCGACCACCATCCACTGCGTGTTGGTCCGGATATACCATACTTCAGAGTCATTGGCATGATCGCTGGGCACAATCTGAGATCCACCTACCAATCCCAGAGGAGAAGTGGAAATGTCAATCACTGCCGCATGGTTAGCCCGCAGCCGGCCCGGGGCGGCATACGCTGTGCCCTCAAACCGTCCGACGCCCACTACGGGCCTCAACACCTGGCCAATAACCTCACTTTCGCCGCCGCGGTACGTAACAGTAATCAGGCCCCCGAATTTATTCTCAAAGTCCATATATCGCGGCCAGCGGGGCGCCCGAGAGCGAACGATTACCAGTATATCCACTGGGGCCGGCTGATAATCCAGGGCCAGTGACTGCAGTGCTTCGTCGGCTAACTGTCTATATACCAGCGAACCCACACAGGGCCCCAGGCCGCCGAAAATCCCGCTGCCAGCCGGTAGATTAGTGATGATAGTAGCACTGCGCTTGCGAGTAGCTGCTCCCACCGTTTCCCCTGCCGGTATAATACTGAAGATGACGCCGCGGCCGCTCGCCTTATCAGTTCTGACCTT
>JAUWJN010000103.1 GCA_030607655.1 bacterium | reverse complement strand
CTGGCGGAGAAGCCTTTTAAGGGCCTGCTGGCCCCGGGCATCGCGGCTCCGCCGGCTGTGGGCACAGTGACGCCCCCCGCTGCGGGAATTGGGACGCCGCCGGCTGGTGGCGCCACTACACAAGGTGGCGCCGCGAGTACCACAGGCGGAAGCGGTATCACTGGTACTGGCGGTACCGCGGGCACGACGGGAGGCGGGGGGACAGTGACACCTCCCGGGGGAGCTACAGCGGCCGGTGCGGCAGGTGGTGGCACCACTACGCCAGGTGGCGGCACCCAGCAGCCAGCGGTGCCGCTGGCTACGGACAGCGTTGTCAAAGAGGCGGTGCTCTGCCAGCGAGTTGACGAGCACAATACTCCCCAGGGGGTAACGGACAAATTCCCCGCCGGCACTAAGAAGGTCGGCTTGTATCTGAAGATTACTGGTGCCCTGGCCAATACTGAGATACTGCTGCAGTGGTCGCGCGCGGGCACCATATTGCGCCGCCAGTTGCTTATGGTTCGCGGTGATAAGCAGTTGATCAGCTACATCTATCCGGGCCGTAAGCCCCACCTGCAGGCCGGCAATTACGCAGTGGAAATCCAGCAGAACGACCGCCTGGTCGCCCGCTTACCGTTTACTATCCAACCGGAGTAAGGGGCAGTGGATTGCAGCCGCAAGCGCTACTACGGGCCTGTCTCCGGTTAGCCGGCCTCCATAGCGGCACAGATAGCGTCCGCCATCTGGCTGGTGCCAACAGCGGTGGGATCGTCGCGGGTGGGCTTCAGGTCGTAGGTGACCTGGTCGCCCTGGCGGATTACCTCGGCTACCGCCTGCTCCAGGCGGTTAGCAGCCTCGCCCTCGCCCAAGTGATGTAGCATCATCACCCCGGACAGGATGGTAGCCGTCGGGTTGACTTTATTCTGGCCTTTATACTTCGGCGCGCTGCCGTGGGTGGGTTCAAAGAGGGCGATTTCATCCCCAATATTCGCCCCTGGTGCTATACCCAAACCGCCCACCAACCCGCAGGCCAGGTCGCTGATGATATCGCCGTACAGGTTAGGAAGCACCAAGACATCGTACAGCTCTGGCTTCTGGACAAGCTGCATCGCCATATTGTCCACGATGCGGTCCTCGAACTGGATACCGCTGGCGGCATACTCCTCGGCGACTTGGCGGGCTGTCTCCAGGAACAAGCCGTCGCTGTACTTCATTATATTGGCCTTGTGCACCGCGGTAACCTTACGCCGCCCATTGCGGATAGCATAGTCAAAGGCAAAGCGCACAATCCTGGCGGAGGCATACTCGGAGATGGGCTTAATGCTTATGCTCGAATCAGGGCGAATATCGGCCCCCGCCAGCCGCTGAATGTGCTCGATGATCTCAGCACACTCCGCAGTGCCCCGCTCAAATTCTATGCCGGCATAGAGGTCCTCAGTATTTTCCCGCACTATAACGAGATCTATCCCCGGATAGCGCGATTTGACGCCCTCATAGTACTTGTAGGGGCGTAGGCAGGCATATAGGTCAAGCTGCTGGCGCAGAGCGACATTGACGCTGCGGAACCCCTTGCCCACCGGCGTGGTGATCGGGCCTTTGATGGCTACTTTGTTGCGGCGGATAGAATCCAGCACTTGGTCAGGCAGCGGCGTCCCCTCCTGCTCCATCACCTCGAGGCCGGCCTGCTGCAGTTCCCACTGAATTTCCACCCCAGTGGCCTCCACACACTGACGCATCGCCGCGGCCACTTCTGGGCCAGTGCCGTCACCGGGGATAAGAGTCACCGTATGCATATCATAACTCCTTCTGGTTAATCAGGTCACGAGAGCCTGCTGCAGCCGGGCCACGCCTTCGCGCAGGTCATCCAGCGAACAAGCGAAACTGAGCCGTAGATACCCCTCGGCTCCAAAGGCTGAGCCGGGAACAGTGCTAATATGGGCTTCGGCCAATAAATAGTCAGCCAGTTGCAGAGAATTGTCAATGCGTTGCCCGGCTAACTCGGTGCCCAAATGGGCACTTACGTCGGGGAATACATAGAAGGCTCCCGGCGGACTGGTGCACTGCACACCCGGTATCTGTTGAAGAGCTGGCACCAGATAATCGCGCCGCTGCTGGAACTGCTCGCGCATCTGGCCTACGCAATCCTGAGGACCAGTGAGCGCCGCCAGCGCTGCGTACTGGGCGATAGAATTGGGATTAGAAGTCTGCTGGCTCTGGATACTGTTTACCTTGCCAACAAAATCCTGCGGCCCGATCAGCCAGCCTATCCGCCAGCCGGTCATAGAATAGGTCTTGGATACCCCGTCTACGATTATCGTGGCTTGCTTGACTTCATCGCCAAGCATCGCCGGACTCAGGTGCTGGCCGCCGCCGTAGATAAGGTGCTTGTATATCTCGTCCGAGATAATGGCCAAGCCATTGTCCAGGGCGATTTCAGCTATCCCGGCCATTATCTCATGGCTAAAAACAGCACCACTGGGATTGGACGGGCTGTTTACGAGTATGGCTACAGTGCGGTCAGTAACCGCTGCCTGGACCTCATCCAAGTCAGGCTGAAAATCGTTAGCCCCCGTGGTCATCAGTGGCACCGGCCGGCCACCGACCAGCTTTATCTGCTCGGTGTAGCTGACCCAGTAGGGGGCAAAGATAATTACCTCATCACCCGGGTCTACCAGCGTCTGCCAGATGTTCATCAGGGCATGTTTGCCGCCGTTGCAGACGCAGACCTGGCCCGGCTCATAGGTTAGCCCTAGTTGCTGCTGCATACTCTGAGCGATGGCCTCCTTGAGTTCGGGAATGCCCGCGGCCGGAGTGTACTTGGTGTGCCCGGCAGCCATAGCTTGCTGGGCGGCTGCACAGATATGGTCAGGAGTGGGGAAATCCGGCTCGCCGACTGCGAAGGAGATAACATCAATGCCCTCGCGTTTCATCTGCTTAGCCCGCGTGGCCATCCCGATAGTTGGCGAAGGAGTAATCTGCTCAGCGCGCTGTGAAATCTTCATAGTCCTAACACCTCGTCTCAGTTTGTCTTAAGCTGGCGTAGCCGTGATTTCTGCTATAAGCTCAGTTAAGTATTTGTGGGCCTTACGCACCGCGACCTCCGGCACATAGTCGTCGCCCTCGTATTCAATGTCGATGTATCCGGAATAACCAGCCCGGTGCATAGCGGCCAAACAGCTTCGGTGGTCAACTAACGCCTCGCCGATAAGATCCCCGCGATAGCTACGCCCGTCAAGCGCTTTGAGGCCTTCGTTCTCACCGACCACCCGCCAGTCCTTGAAGTGCGCATGCACCACGTAATCCTGGCTGCGTTCAAAAGATAGGGCGGGGTCTTCGCCGCCGGTGAAGACATTGCCATTGTCAAACGTCAGGCGCAAATCGGGCAACTCGCGTACAGCCTCCAGAAAATCATCGGAGGTGACAAAGGGGCTGAGATAGCCCGGGAAATTCTCTATAGTTATGGTAATGCCGGCGTCATCGGCAGCGGGCATAGCTGCTGCAAAGCCGGCGGTGAAATTGTACCGACTTTCTTCCCGCGTCAATCCCTCCTTGCCCGGCGTGACTACCATGATCTTGTCCGCCCCGAGTGCCCCCGCAGTCTCGATCCCCTGTTTAACGGTATCTACTCCCGGCAAACGTTCCTCAGGCGTGGGGAAGTTCAGCTCGGCAGCAAAAGTGTAACAAACCACCTTCAGCCCATAGTCGTCCATCATCTGGCGCAACTGGTATGGCTCGCGACCGTAAGTACCGACGAAATCAACTGCGTCCATACCCAGTTCTATTGCCAATTCACACATTCCGGGAATGTCGAACTCCTCCGGGCTTGACTGGCGTGCCATCGTATATGACATCATGCACAGCTTCATAAATACACTTCCTATGAACTTCCTTCTTCAGACTATGCTCTTTGGTTAATCAGATTGATCGCCGCGTCGGTGAGCATGTCACCGGCCGCTGGGACGAGTTTGCTCCACATGCCGATGGTCGTTTCATAGCCGCCGCGCTCAAATGCCTCCCGGTGCGGGACATAGCCCAGCATGCCATTGGCAGCACCAACTACATAAGTGTAGGGTAGGGGGCTTTCCATCTTAATCCTCAGCCCCAGTTGGACAAAATACTCGGCGGGGATACCGACAAGCGCCCCCTCGTCGCCAATTCTCAAGCACTGCACTTCAGCCAGGGCATAATCTCTCTGGGCCTTCTTCGCCCGCAGTTTGCGGATAGATGCTTCGTAAATCTCGTCATCGGGAAACCTTTGTGGGTACTTGGCACCCAGGCCATAGGGTCCGTCAATATCGCGGATGGGCAACTCCAAGGTAGTCGTTTGGGCCGCCAGCGAAACGTCATCGGCAAACTCCATTGCCGGGATTAGTTTCTGCACGTCCTCGGCAAGTATTCTCCCCATCCGATTCATATCGTCCACGTATTCGGGGTCAAAGGGATTACCATGATGTATGTTGCCGAAAGCGCCGTTAAGGAACACAGTTACACAATTGTTGCCGAAAGCCTGCTTTACTGCTAGTGACAGTTGACCCGGCCAGCCAGCGGATATAGCTGTGCCTCCGCCGTGATGGGTAGGGTGACAGGCAAAATTGATGATAAAACCCAGCACTTTATCATCGTGATCTTTAGCGCATAGCACACCCAATTCCGGGTCTATAACGCCCTCGGCACATCTTATTTCGGGTGACCCGGCTGGTGGATGGGTCCGCACCGAACCATCCTTCATTATGAACCGACGGATAAACGAAATCCGCCCCTCCGTACCCGAGGCCACCGCTAGTTTTGCCGGCACCATAGTCGTGATGGCCTGTTGCAGGGCATGCGTGACACCTGCCACCATAAACTCGATGTATCTATCATCTCGCGTGGTTCCTCCCGCGCAGACTATCGCCGGCCCGGCATGGTTATGGGTGGCGGCGACCATAAGATTGGTCTTGGGAATACCAAGCGATTCGGCAGCAGTCCGTATCTGATCAACCTGTGTCCAACGCACGCTCAGCAGGTCAAGTGACACAAATCCCATCAGGGTGCCGTTGGATTCCAGCACCAAAGTCCTGGCATAGACCGGGTCGAGGATTTCCTCCGCTATTCTGAGCCGGAGCCAGCCGGCCTTTTCGGTCCCCAGTGGTGGGGTAATGTCAACTTGAGCAAATCCGGCGCGTAGTCCCATTTTCAACTAGCCTCCAGAATCTTATCAACATCCAGCTCGCCGATATTGTCAAACACTTTACGAACCCCACCCGCTACGGCTTTAGGGACCTCCGGCCCGTGGGGCGCGCGCAGCGGGCTTATGAACGCAAAGTGGGTTTCCAAATGCTTCTGAGCGACCGGGAAATCCGCCGGGTCATACGACACTGCTTCGGTATACGGGCACGACCATGGACAGCCGTGTCCATAGGCATTCTGGGCCTGGAAAACCGTCATTTCAGGTAGGATAAATCTTTGCCAAACCAGGGCGGGAACCCCTTCGGCATTCAGGGCCTTGACCATCGCGTCGCGCAGACGTATAGGCTCATCATACCACCCCAGGACATCCATATCCATTCTACAGGTGAAGTTATACCAGTTATGGAAATGGCCCTCCGGTTCAGCCGGCAATATCAGCCCGGGGATGTCCTGAAGTCCTGCGAACAGCTCGGTGACATTGCGACGCTGATTGGCAATGTACTGGTCCAACTTGGTCAACTGGGCGCGAGCAAACGCCGCCGCTAGGTCATTATTTCGGTACATCCAGCCCAGGGCGTAGACATGATAATCCCGGGATTCAACAGGAGTACGGGTCTCGCCGAATGACCACAAAGTCCGCGCCGCCGCCGCGATTTGTTCGTCGTCAGTTACGAATATACCCCCTTCGCCGCCACACATAAGCTTATTCTGGTTAAGACTGAAGGCAGCACAATCACCCCACAGTCCAGTTTTTCTATCCTTGAACTTGGCCCCGTGCGCCTGGCAGGCATCCTCTATCACCTTCAGCCCGTGGCGGCGGGCCACGTCCCCCACCGCTTCCATATCCACGGCCCCCCTCCTTCCGCAACTCGCTGCTGGTACTGCAAAAGGGCGGCAAAATCGTCGAGGTGGGCAGATAACCCCGCCTGCGGTGGCCGGGCGAGACAAAGAGATTGCCCTCAAAACCCGACCGACGAATGTGTCGTCAGTGCGACTCCGCTAATCTGCTTCCCTTTACGGAGCTGGCTGGGATGCACCTCGCACTCGGCCGCTAGTTGCCCCCGCGGCTTTTCCTCCCGCAAAAGCTCTAACACTGCCTTGGCCTTGAAGGCTGCCGTATACGTCTTTCGCTTGGTCATGCTACCTAGGGTACCCCATTTCTGTTGTCCAGTTTTTGGGGTCCACTATACTTTAAGGAACCCGGCTATGAAGCGCCTCGATTATAGGTAGGTTCCGGCAGCAATTCCTTACGGCAGCAGGATGAGGTCACCGGCCTGGGCCAACATATAGTTTGCTGCTCCCGTCCCCGCCCACACCACCCAGGCATCGGCGGCAGTTTTGCGCACACCAACATTGAACCACAGTTTCTTTACCTTGGTGGGATCAATTCCTGTCGCTGCCCAGGGAATCCGCCACTCGCAGGACCAGTCCTCCGAGCCGACCTGGGCAGCATAGGTAGCTGCGCCTGCCAGCTTCTTGGCTGCCTCCGAGGGCATGGCTTGCTGGATTGCGCCGGCTTCGAACTGACCATCCGCGTACCCGTACAGGTTCAATATTGGCCCTTGCTTATCGCCTGATACATCCTGGAAAGCGATCTCCACCCCGTCTTTCTCGCCCCATTTCCCCTCGGTCTTAAGAACCTTGGGGTCCGAGACCAGATTGCGGATGGCGATGTACAGCGCCTCGTCATCATAGGTGGCACAGGCATAGCTTTTCGGGTCATCGGTGGGCCAGCCGGCAGGCGACTGCTCCAAGACCACCATTCGCGCGTCATCGTGCCACGGCCACTCGCCTACATCGCCATCCACGATGATCCCGGCAGTGCCCCTGGCGGCTCTAAGCTTCGGGCGTAGCGCCTCAGGTTTGGGCGGCTCGGGTACCACGGCTACACTGTGCGTGGAGTCCTCCCGCCAGATGTTCTGGTGCTCCGGCACTGGCCAACTGGCTCGGTTGGGGCTGGGATACAGGCCAATACGCTCCTGGGGGATGGGCTTAAAGCCCAACTTGAAGGCCGGGGATTCGGGTCGCAGCCGGAAGTCGTCATTCTGTACATCTACGAACAACGGGTCGCCGATGATAGAGTGGGCCTCATAGCCCTGGGAGCGCCACCAGGCCAAGCGATCTTCCACGGGCTCATCCGCCCACGGGCCCCGATAGATGGCGGTGCCGCCCCGGAAGTAGAACAACGCATCAACCAGGTCCCCGCTAATCGGGAAAAACAGGTTGTAGTCCGACTCAGCGCATGCCGCTTTAACCGAGCTCCAGCCACATAGAGCGACGGGGGCCGCGGCCAAGCTGGAGGCGGATTCCGTGAGGGCCTTGACCATCCGGCCATAATAATATAGCAGATGGGGGTCAGCATTGGGATAATAGATAATGTTCCTCAATATCCTGTTATTAGACACTTCGTCGCCGGGGCTTATGTGGTTTATGATACTGGGTAAGCCGTTGCCCATGATATTGTTCTCCACGAGGTTATCCTCGCCCCCGTGTATTATGACGCCGCCCCGCAGGTTTCTGACCAGGATGTTGCCATAGATGGTGGTAGTGCTGACGTAATCATCCAACCAAATAGCCTGGTAGGGGTACGGCCCGAACTGCCCCGGTGAAAGCATGGCGTGGCCCACCGAGTCAGAGACCTTGTTGAAGCGAATGATGGTGCCGCCCACCGTCGGAGGGTCCCTCGGTACAGGTTTGGGCCATCCCGTGGCGTCGTAGGCATAGATTCCCCCGGACAGACCCACCAGACCGGTATGGTGGATCTCG
>JAUWJN010000035.1 GCA_030607655.1 bacterium | reverse complement strand
GCCGAGGTCTTTGCTCCCATCTATCTGCCCGCCGTGGAGTATGAGCCCGCTAACAACGGCACCTCAGCTACTGTCACTGCCCATATCCGCCTCCTCGGCGACCCCAGCCCTGAACCCTTTGACGCCGGCGGCGGTTTCGCCGAGCCTCCCGAAGACCCCACCCAGGCTATCCTGCCTAACCTCCGGCAGGCCCAGCTTAAATTTGTGATGCCGCATGGACGCTACCAGACTTCGGCAGGCATCATCAGCCAGCAGATTGACAGCGACAACGGCGCTCTGACCATTGTGTACATAACCGTCAACGTCCCCAGCCCCGAGCTATCCGTGACTGTCTCGCCTGAGGAGTAGACTAGGGCTTGCTATCTAAATGGGGGAGATGCTCAGTCCAGCAGGACAGGCATAGATCGGATGCGCTGATACAGAGGGTTTGGCTACTCAAACATCTGGTCAGCGAACTGCTGGGCGGAGAATATCTGTAAGGCGTCAAGGCTCTCGCCTATCCCGACCAGCTTGATGGGCAGTTCCAGTTCATCAGTGATGCTTAGCACTATCCCGCCCTTGGCGGTGCCATCTAGTTTAGCAATGATCAATCCCGTCAAGTCGAGGGTGTCGTGGAACTGGCGGGCTTGATTGATGGCATTCTGGCCCGTAGTAGCATCTATGACCAGCAGCCGCTCATCGGCCCGCCGGCCCAGCTCTCGCTCAATTACTCGTCCAATCTTAGCCAGCTCCTCCATCAAATTGCGCTTGGTGGGCAGCCGCCCGGCAGTGTCTATGATCACCAGATTGTGGCCGCGGGCGCGAGCTGCCTTTAGGGCATCATAGACCACTGCTGCCGGGTCCGAGCCGGGCTGCTGGCGGACCATATCACAGCCCACCCGCTGAGCCCATATCTCTAGCTGCTCTATGGCAGCGGCGCGGAAGGTATCCGCCGCTACCATCATCACCTTATTGCCCGCCGCCTGGTACCAGTGGGCGACTTTGGCAACGGTGGTGGTCTTGCCCCCACCATTAACCCCCAGCACCAGGAAAGTGGTCGGTGAGTCAGCGCCGCTATTCAGCGGTGCCTCATACGGGGCCAGCATCCGCTGAACCTGGTCGCGCAATAGTCCTATCAACTGGTGCGGCTCACTGATATGCTCGGTCTCGGCTTGTTCGCGGATTTCCTCAACCATCTGCGCCGCCAGGGCAGCACTCACATCGGCCTGGATGAGGGCTGCTTCCAGCTCTTCTAGCAGGTCATCATCAATTATGGCGCGGCCGCGTAGCACTGCGCCGAGATTGCGGAATAAACCTCGCAACACAACGGTGTCGCCCTTTCTGTAGCTAGACTGGGGAATAGCTAATGTCGGTGATAGCGTTTACCGAGCTTGTCGTCGTAGGAGCGGCATTCCTGCCGCGATGGCCGGTGGATAAGATGTGTTAGGAAGGCCCTTTCGTCTACCTCAGACGAGCAAGACATCATCGCGACAGGAATGTCGCTCCTACGAGTAACTTAAAGGGAGACCGCTACCTCCTCGCCGGCGGCCTGAGGATGCGTGGCCCGCTCCTCAGCTTCTCTTTGGGCCTCGGCCAACTCCACGGATATTATCTTAGATACACCCGGCTCCTGCATAGTCACCCCATACAGCACATCGGCGGACTCCATCATCTTGGGATTGTGGGTGATAATAATGAACTGGGTGCGCTGGGCAAAGTCGCGCAGCACTTTGGTGAATTGTTCAGTGTTGGAGGCGTCCAGGGCGGCGTCAATTTCATCCAACACGCAGAACGGGCTGGGGTTGACCTTAATCATCGCAAATAGCAAGGCCAGCGCGATAAGCGCCTTCTCGCCCCCGGAAAGTAGTAGCAAGTTTTGCTGCCGCCGGCCCGGCTGTTGACCGATTACGTCCACGCCTGCCGCCAACGGATTTTCTGGGTCAGTAAACTCCAGCCGGGTAGAACCGCCCCCAAATAGCCGCTGAAACAGTTCATCAAAGGCCTGGGCCACCTGCCTAAAACTTTCCAGGAACATCTCCTGCGCGGCCTCATCTGTCTCCGCGATTACCTGGAGTAAGTCCTCCCGAGCCTTCTGGAGATCATCAATCTGGCCACTGAGGAAATCCTCGCGCGCCTGGAGCCGCTCGCACTGCTCAATGGCGCCCACGTTTACATAGCCCAGGCTCCTGATTTGCTCGCGAAGTTGGTTGGCCTGTTGGGTAGTTTCCCGCCGGTTGAAATCCGCCGGACGTTGGCCCAGGGCCTGTTCGGGCGTCAGCTCGTATATATCCGCCAACTGCTCGACTATCTGCTCCCGGTGTGATTCTTCGCGGGCGACGGATAGCTCCAGGCGGTGGAACTTCTCCGCGTGCTGCTCCCGAATCTCCTCCAGGCGGCGGCGCGCTACCTCCAGGCGAGTAGCCGCCTCTCTGAGTTCAGAAAGCTGGGCGCGGCTTTCCGTCGCTTGCTCACGCAGAGCCGCTGCTTCTTGCTCAAGCTGCTCAGTCTGCCCATCTGCTGATTCGACAACCTGGGTCACCTGTTGTTCGGCTACCTGTAGCTCCTGGAGTTCTGACTCAGAACGCTGGATTTGCTTGTCAAAATGGGCGACCTCCTGCTGAGTTTGCTCGCACATCGCCGCGGCCGAGTGATGCTTCTCCTCCACTTGGGCCAGCTCTACCTTCGCGGCAGTCAACTGTACCTGTTGCCCTTCCAGTTCCTCGCGGCTCAACTGCTCAGATTCTAACTTTTCCAGCTCACCATCTAACTGCTCAAGTTCGTGATGTAGGCCCTGTCCCATCCGCTCGGCCTGGGCGGCACGACTGCCGGCATCCTGGCGACGCTCCTGCAGCTCATTTATCTCCTGGTCAATTTCCTCATTAGCAGCAGCGGAGGCGCGCAGGCGGTCGGCGATATGCCTTATCTCAGCTTCAACTTGCCCAGTCGTCTTCTCTATCGCCGTCAATTCATCGGCGCGCTCTTCGACTAGGGCGGTGAGGTCCTGCTGGCTACCGTCCAGATTCTCCTCGGTCTGCCACATTGCCGCCAGGCATCCGCGCAGTTCATCGCCCTCTTTCTCTAACTGCTGCAACTGTCGGCGGCGATCGAAGGGCGCCCGGACTGCTTTATTCATACTGCCTCCGGTGACTTCCCCATTAGGGCCCAGTATCTGGCCAGTCAGGGTTACCAAATGCGCCGGGCCTGTCAATCGGGGCCGAATACGGTAGGCTGTGTCCAGATCCTCGACAATTACCACATCGCCCAGCAGTCGCTCGAAGACGTTAGCCAGACGGCGCGGATACCGGAGCACCGCAGAGGCGGTCCCCACCACACCTGAGCTGCGCCCTACTGCTAGCGAGGCCCACCCGGCAAACTGCGTAGGCGGCGGGTTGATCGGCAGTATTGTGGCCCGTCCGGCCTGATGTTTTTCCAGATAGTCCAGGCACTGACGCACCTGCTGGTCGCTTTCCACCAGCACCCACTGGAGGCGGTCACTGAGGCCGGCTTCCACGGCCAGTTCCAGATGGCGGGGTACCTCCAGAAAGTCAGCTACCAGGCCCATAATCCCCGCCAGTTCGCCCCGCTGGGCAGCTTGGAGCAGCGCCCGCGGTCCATCCTCGTAACCTTCATGGGCGGCCTGAAGTTCCTGAAGCAGACTTTGCTTGGATTCAGTGGCGGCGACTGCCCCGGCTAATAGATCTCGTTTCTGCCGGTGATCGCGGAGAGTACGGATCTGCTGACTATGCCGGTGGCGGGCCTGCTGAAGCTGCAGTTGAATCTGCTGAGCCTGCTCGCCCAGGGCCTCAATCTGCTGCTGAGATTCCTGGAGAGCTGCTTGCAATTGATCCCGGCGCCCCGCCAGTTGTTCTCGTTGTGCGCTCAAGCGCTCTATGCGCTGCTGGAGTTCCTCTTCCAATCCCGCCAAAGTGGCGCTTTCGTTCTCCGACCGGGCTAGCTGCCCGGCTAGTTCGGTATGGCGCTGATGCATCGCCTCCCGGTGCTCCAAAGCCTGTTGGTATTGCCTCTCCTGTTGATTATAGGAAGTCTGCAGTTCCTCTACCGTAACCTGCTGACGGCCCAGGATCTTCTCATACTGCTGTTGCTGTTGCTCCAGGGCGTTCTGGTGATCCACCAGTTCCTGACGCCGCTGCTGAGCTTGGTCAATACTAGCTTGTAGTTGCTCGCGACGCTCGTGGATTGCCTTCAGTCGCTCGGCGGCTACCGCCTCCGCGCCGCGCCGTTGGCTGACCTCCCGCTCCGCTGCGGCGGCCTGCTCGCGCAGATTATCCAGGTCATCAGTCAATTTGGCCACCTGCAGGCTAGTCTGCTCGTATTCTGCCTCCAGGGCCGAAATCTGATTACGAGCGCCCTGTAAGTCAGCCTTGGCTACCATGATATCATTGTCTACTCTTTGTCGCTTACTGCTGTGGCGCTGGTAGTCATCGGCCAGCAGGTGCAGGTCCAATTCCCGCAACTGGACGGCGAGTCCCTTGTATTCACGGGCAACTTTGGCCTGCTCTTCCAGGGTCTGGCGCTGGGAACTGAGTTCGTAGAGTATATCCTGCACCCGGGTGATGTTAGCCTGAGTCTGCTCTAGTTTCCGCTCGGCCTCGGTGCGGCGCATGCGATACTTACCAATGCCCGCTACCTCTTCCAGCAGCTCCCGCCGGTCCTCCGAACGAATGCTGAGGATAGCGTCAATCTCCCCCTGACCAACTACGGCATAGGCTCCTGAGCCCAGTCCTGTGTCTACCAGAAGTTCTCTAATGTCTTTGAGTCGCACGCGATTGCGATTTAGCAAGTACTCGCTCTCGCCGGTCCGGAATAGCCGCCGGCACAGGGCTACCTCAGAATACTCGCAGGCCAGTTCCCCCTCGGTATTGTCTATGATAAGGCTGACATCCGCCATTCCCAAGGGTCGCCGTTGCTCGGAGCCGACGAATATCACGTCCTGAAACCCCTCGGTGCGCAGGGCCTTGTAACTTTGTTCGCCCAAGGCCCAGAGGATAGCATCGGTGATATTGCTCTTACCGACACCATTGGGTCCGCCAATTGCGGTAATCCCGGCTCCGAACTGGAGTTCAGTCCGCTCGGCAAAGGTCTTGAAACCTCGCATCTGCAGTTTACTCAAACGCACGGTGGTGCCTCGCTTGCTGTGGGTTAGCGGACCAGAATATCCGGGCGGGCAATCTTCTGCCCCTGATATTCAATCTCCCGCATCGGCCAAGCCGCGGCTGGGCTGATGATCTGGGTCTGATCCGCTCTGGCTATGATGGTATCCTCGGATTTAGTCCCCGTAATGGAGGGGTTCCAGGCGAAGGCCTGGTCTTCCCGAACTACCTCTGGACTGTCCAGTCCCGCTATGTAGTCGCGGGGCGCATAACCGGTACCTCCGCCCTGGTGGTGCAGATGCCACTCATCGGCATAGCCGGTTTCCTGGTATGCTTTCGTAGCCTTCCGGAATATGTCCTTGACTGGGGTGTCCGGCCGGGTCTCCAGTATGAAGGCCGCGTCTATCTGGCAGACGGCCGCGTGCTTATCTGCTAATTCTGCTGGCAGCTCCCCAAAATGCACTAGCCTCGTGGCCGACACTCCCAGTCCCCACTTGCGCGCCCCCACTACCAGCTCTGCCTGCCGCGCCAGAGTGTTGTCGGTGGGGATCGGATGTCGATACTTATATATGCGCTCATCCACCGCGATGAGCAGCACCGCCGGGGTAATGCCGACCGCCAACAGTTTGCCGGCCAGCAGAGCTCCTATCTGATGCTCGCTCATCCCCGGCTCCATCTCCTGTCCCGTCTCAGTAAGGGCCTGTGAGGCAGCTTGCCCCACTTCTTTATAGCGCTCTATCTCTGGCTCCAGCAGCCGCCAGCGTAATCGGGCTATCTCCTCGGCCATATTGGTTGCCACCGCCGGCCAACTGCCATCCGTAGCTACCGTCCCGCTGACAATTTGACTCAACATCGCCTCGCGGTTCTGCTCATGCCAGTTCATATAATGAATCTCAAAGGGCAGCTCGCCGACCTCTTCATCCTCCAGGCGGGGGGCCTCAATATTATTGGTCACGATGTGTTGGCCCGTAGCCGTCACCACGATGTAACCTACCCCACCCTCGGAAGCGGTCACCACGTGATTGTCGCTGCCCCCGGTCAGCCAGGCAAAATTAGCTTGGGTGGTGAGTGCTACTGCCGCGACCTCGTTCCTTTCCAGAAAGTCCCGTACCCGTTGTAACTTGATGCCAACTTCCTGTTGCCGTGTCATCATTTATCACTTCCATTGTAGAGATGACTTACCGTTGCTGGTGTGCCGGACTAACGTGAGTTTCCTGTGGCGGTAGTGAGATTTTGAGGAGACCTGGCCATTATAACAATCATCTGCGGTAGTTGTCAAACCTAGGCAGAGCTTATGCAACATTAGTTCTATGAATAGTTGCCTTTTGCACCCGCCTGTGGTACAATATACGGTCAATCAACAATAAGTATACCAGTTATTACTGTAGCGCGATGCACCACTAACCGCAGCTCCCCTCACACCACTTACCACTGCTGCCGAGGTAGCCGAAGTATGCAATTGTTTCCCTGGGGAGAACAATTAGCTATTGATCTGGGCACTGCTCATGTGCACATAGCTCTCAAGGGCCAGGGGGTAGTGGTTCGTGAGCCCAGCATGGTGGCCTTTGGCGACGGGCGCCGCCAGCCGGTGGCGGTCGGCGTCGAGGCCTGGCGGCTCTGGGAACGGGGTGTCTCCGAGGTAAAGGTAGTGAGACCAGTGCGGGGCGGGATGATAGCAGATTTTGACGCCGCGGTGGCGATGCTGCGTCGCTTTATCCGTCAGGCCTTAGGGCATCGGCCTTTGCTTTCCCCATCGGTGGTGGTTGCTCATCCGGCTGGGGCTACCGGGGTGGAACTGCAGGCCCTGCGCCATAGCCTCACCGCCGCCGGTGCCGGTCAGATAACTATGGTTCAGAAGCCGCTAGCCGCTGGCCTGGGGGCGGGGCTGCCGCTGCATTCTGACGAGGGCTATTTGATAGTTGACCTGGGCGCCGGAGCTACCGATATCGGCCTGTTTTCCGGTGGCCTGGTCACTGCGGGACAAACGGTGCGCTACGGAGGGGATAATCTGGATGAAACGTTAATCCGAGCTATCCGCCGGCAGCAAGGTCTACGCATAACCAGTAGCGCTGCTGAATACCTCAAGCAACAGGCCGGCTCAGTGCAGCAGACACCCAATCCCGGAGCAGTACCCATTGATGACGTGGTTGTGGTTGACGAAGACCGACGCGTGGACTCCTATAATATTGACGTAGACTGGGTGCCCCAGATACTGGTCCAGGCCCTGGAGCCGCTGCTAGAGGAACTCACTTGGATAGTCGAGGACCTTCCCGATTCCTCGCGACGCCAGTTGGAGCTCGGTAGCCTGGTGCTAACCGGCGGTGGTACGCTACTGCGCGGTATGGATGAGCTATTCCGCGAGCGGCTGCAGTTACCAGTAACCGTCGCCGCGAGCCCGCTTTCTTGTACTATTCTGGGCTTGGAGACCATACTGAATGACCTGTCAGCTCTTTCGCTAAACGGCCGCCGGTTCGGGACAAATACCCTATGACAATCAGGGGCGGGCTGGTTGGGCTATGCGAATAAAACTTGGTATATCTATTGTTTCAGAGGTGTAGCCGATGGCTGATTGTATATTCTGCCAAATTGCCAACGGGCAGGTGGACAGCGAAATAGTTTATCAAGATGAGCTGGCGGTAGCCTTTCGGGATCTGAACCCGCAAGCCCCTACTCACATTGTGCTGATACCACGCCAGCATATCGTTAGCCTGGATGCTGCCCGTGAGGAACACTCTGAGTTGCTGGGCCATCTAGCCCTGGTAGCTGCCGAAATAGCCCGCCAGCAGGACCTGGCCGAAGGCGGATATCGGTTGGTCACTAATGTCGGCCCGGATGCGGGCCAAAGTGTAGCCCATCTGCACTTCCACATCATCGGCGGCCGTCCGATGGGCTGGCCGCCGGGGTAGCGAAGAAGCTACGACGGGCAACCCTATGGTTAGAGGCGGGACTGTCTATAGTGCTCTGGCCTGGTGCTCAAATTATTATATAATTGATGGAGGAATCTTCAACGAAATCTGAACCGATTGCTACTGAGTCAAAAATACCGGCGGCCGTAGTGTCCTGCACCGGCGCGGAGCTGCAGCCCTTGGTTGGTGCCCATGACCAAAACCTGCGGCTCATTGAAGAGCGCCTGGGGGTTGAAATTGTCCCCCGCGGTGAGCAGCTACAAGTATATGGCGGCGGGGAGGCTGCCCAGGCGACTCAGCAATTGCTGAACCAACTCCTGGCGGTGATCCGCCAGGGCCGGGGCTTGACCGACTCCGATGTGCATTACGCCCTGCAAGCCACGAAGCGGGACGCGGGCGAAGACGCTGAAGCCTTGCTATCTGAGCCGATTATTGTTACTCACCGGGGCAAGCCAATTCGGCCTTGCACGGCTGGGCAGGTGGAATATGTCCAGGCAATTGCGGAGTGTGACGTGGTCTTTTGCATCGGTCCGGCGGGCACCGGCAAGACCTATCTGGCGATGGCCATGGCGGTGAGCGCGATGCGTGAGGGCCGGGTCAGCCGGATTGTACTGACCCGACCCCTGGTGGAAGCAGGAGAAGAATTGGGCTTCCTGCCCGGTGACATTATGGACAAAGTAGACCCCTATTTGCGGCCCCTGCATGATGCTCTGCATGACATAATGGGCGCCGACCGCTTCCATCGCCACCTGTCTCGGGGCAGCATTGAGGTAGTTCCCTTGGCCTATATGCGGGGCCGCACCATCAACGATGCCTTTATCGTCCTGGATGAAGCCCAGAATACTACGCCGGGCCAGGCCAAGATGGCCCTGACCAGGATGGGACTAGGCTCTCGTATGATAGTCACCGGCGATATTACCCAGACAGACCTGCCCGCCACCGCTACCTCCGGGTTAGTTCATGCTATACAGGTGCTTGAGGGTGTCCCTGGTATACGTGTTTGCCGGATGACGGGCAATGACATAGTCCGTCACAGCCTGGTGCAGAGAATCGTAAGTGCGTATGATAAGGCTGAGAAACAGTCATCCCCCGAAGGTGCCAGTAATGAGCAGCCTTAGCCCCAGTGGAGATACCATAAATGGTGCGGGGATTGAATAAGGCCAATAAAAAGGGTAACAGCAACTCCTCATTTGCCATATTGGGTTGGGATTTGAGTAAGGTATCCCTATCCCGCGTCTTGCTGGCGGCTCTTACTATCAGCCTGTTGTTCATCTCTCTGTTGGCGCGGGTGATGCCCCAGAAGGTGGATTGGTCGGCGGGCCACGAAGCTAGCCGAACCATTATCGCCCCCCGCAGTACCGTCTATGTAGATACCCAACAAACCGAGGAGCTACGCCAGGAAGCGGCCGACAAAGTCGAGCCCGTATTTCGCACCGATCCGGAGGCCCCGCGGGAGGTCACCACGGCCATCAGCCACATCTTTGCCCAGGCCGCTGAAATCAGAGAAGATAGTTCGTTGCCCCAGACCATTGATAAGCTTCAAGCCTTGCAGAGTCGTCTGGCTATCGAGCTGAGCAATACTACCCTGCGCCTGCTGGTCGACAGCCTGCCCGCGACGTTGGGCCAAATACAGGAAGCAACTAAGGAAGTGGCTGACCGCCAGATGCAGCAGCCGATACGCAACCAACATGACGATGTAGAGAAGGCCCAACAGGAAATCACTAACCAGGTCCAACAGCTAAGTCTTACCCCGAAGTACCGGGCTATGGTCACCGAGATTGCCCACGCGACCATCAAACCCAATCGCCTGCTGGATGCCGATGAAACCGAAAGCAACCGAGAAAAGGCCCGCCAAGTCGTGGCCGACGTCACGGGTACTATCCATACCGGAGACGTTGTCATCAAGGCCGGAGAAACAGTCACCCTTCGTCATATTGATATGTTCACAGCTCTGGGCCTTATGAATCCGGTGATTGATTATACTCAGGCCCTGGCTATGTTGGTACTACTGGCTTTGATTATACTGGCAGTATGGGTCTTTACCGCGCGCTTCTATCGGGAGATCTACCTGAACTTCTGGCAACTATTCCTGTTAAGCATAGTGGTGGTCATCGCGGCGGTCGTTTTTCGCATTAGCCAGCATTCAGCATACTTTGAGGCGATAGTTCTGACGACTGCCTGTGCTACCTGCATGCTCGTGGCCCTCACCACCCAGGCGGCCATAGCAGTAGCCACCTCCGCCACCCTGGGACTACTTGTCGGCCTGGTAACCCCGGGGAGCGACGTCCGCTTGGTGGTAGTCACCATCATATGTTGCCTGGTAGCTTCGTTCGTCATTACCATTCGGGGAAGCTGGAGCCGTACTATTGCCCGGGCGGCTGCCGTGTTGGCCGTGACTAATTCGCTGCTGCTGCTGGCTGGGGCTGGGGCCTTCGGACTGGATATCTCCTGGGAGTTGATGCTAGCCGGTGGCACTGGCGGCGCAGCGGCAGCCCTGTTGGCGGTGGGGGCGACTATGGTCGTTGAGCGCCCGCTAGGCCTACTCCCCGACTTGCAGCTTATGGAACTGGGTAACCCCAACCAACCTATCCTCCGGCGGCTACTGCGCGAAGCCGCCGGCTCATACCAACATTCCATTATGGTAGGCAATCTGGCCGAACAGGCCGCCGAGGCCATCGGTGCTAATGCCCTGCTAGCCCGCACCGCCGCTATGTATCACGACATCGGCAAGATTAAGCGGCCCTACTTTTTTGTAGAAAATCAGCTCGGCGGCGAGAACCCCCACGATAAACTCACTCCCCATATGAGTGCCTTGGTGGTTATCGCCCACGCTAAGGATGGCATGGAGATAGCGGATAAACTCGGATTGCCCCCCGCCGTGGCTAGTGCTATCCCTGAGCATCACGGCACCTCCCTGACGCCGTATTTCTATGAAAAGGCGGTGGAGGAAGCTGAAGATGACGAACAGGTCTCCGAAGAGGCCTTCCGGTATCCGGGGCCTAAACCTCAGACCCGCGAGAATGCTATTATAATGCTGGCCGATGTGGTAGAGGCCGCCGCTCGCACTCTTGATGCCCCTTCTCCCAGCAAGATAGAGAGCTTAGTAGACAATTTAGTGGCTGTCAAGATTCAGGACGGGCAACTGGATGAATGCCCGCTGACCTATGCTGATGTCAATGTGATAAAGCAGAGCTTTGTGGCTACTCTTACCAGTATGTTCCACCACCGCGTCAAATATCCTGACCAGTTACGCGAAGAAGCGGAAAAGCTAGCTAAGACCTACCAACCCTCTCTGCCCGCCACTGAGACGGTCAGCCGTACAAAGAATAATCATCAGCCTGCGGCAAGTGCCACCGACGAGGACGGGCAGCAAAGCTAGAACCTACTGCCGAGAATAGCCGCGCGGGACTGCGCGTACTTATGATGTGGTCAGCCATAATATGAAAATAGAGACAAAGAACTTGCAGGATAGAGCCGTCAATATTGAACTACTCAGGCGTGCAGTACAAGCAACTGTACAAACAGCAGATGGGGACTTGCAAACGCTAAGTCTGGTGCTCGTGGACGATGCCCGTATCTCGGAGTTAAATCAGCAGTTTCTCGGCCGGGCGGAACCTACTGACGTTATGGCCTTCGCCGCGGAGGAGGAAGAAGAATCGGCCGGGGAGGTAGTAATCTCGGCCGAAACCGCTGCCCGGCAGGCGCAACAGCAAGGTCACAGCCTTTCCCGAGAGTTGTGCATCCTGGCAATCCACGGACTGTTGCATCTGCTGGGCTACGACGATGCCTCGGAGAGAGGGCAGGCCGAGATGAACCGACTACAGATACAAATCGCCGATGCTATCTGTCCATCACCAGTCAGAACCCACAGTTTCTCTTGATGAAGGATGCCACCCGCGAAATGAAGCCAAGTTATCCGGTACAGACAGCAAATGATGAGCCACGTATCTCGCCTCCCCAGGAGCCTAAATCGGTCTCCCGTAGCTTCCGCTTCGCCTGGGAGGGCGTAATGTTTGTACTATCTACCCAACGGCATATGCGCACCCACTTGATCATTATTGGCCTGGTGCTAGCCGCCGCGTGGGGATTGGGCGTATCGGGCAGCGACTGGCTCCATTTGTTATTTGCTATGGCGCTGGTATTGATTACTGAAATGTTTAATACCACCGTGGAAGCATCTATGGACCTGCTTGTTGATACCTATAATCCGAAAGCTAAAGTGATAAAGGATGTCGCCGCCGGTACGGTTCTCATTGCCAGCTTATACGCCCTGGCGGTGGCGGCAATAGTGTTCGTGGGTAATAAGCGGCTGGTGGCGATCTTAGGAGGACTATCTGCCCTCCCGCCTCGCCCTCATTTAGGTGCCATTCAGCTAGTAATTATCGGTGGCGTAGTGGTGGCCCTGATTATTGCCGGAATAAAGAAGAGAACCGGCCGGGGAACTTTCTTGCGCGGCGGGGTAGTCTCGGGCCACACTGCCGTAGGATTCCTGGTGGCTACCAGTATCGTCATCCTGACGCGTGATATAGCCATAAGTGCCCTGGCGCTAGCGTTGGCCCTGTTGGTGTCTCAGAGTCGCATGCAGGCGCGGATACACTCTCCGGCAGAGGTGATCATCGGCGCACTAGTAGGTACGATAGTGGCGGCGGTGATATTCTTGTGGCCGGCCGGCTAGCCGCCCCCGGCCACCTGAATCTGACTTATCCGGATGCTGGGCAGAATCATACCGGGTT
>JAUWJN010000018.1 GCA_030607655.1 bacterium | reverse complement strand
CGCTTTGCCCGCCGGATCAGTACTGGTGGCCAACAAGTATTCGCTGATTAGCGCGGGCACCGAGCGCACTATGACAGAATTTGCCCGTAAGAGCCTATGGGGAAAGGCACGTCAGCGCCCTGACCTTACCCGCCAAGTCATACAGAAGATCAAGCAGGAAGGGATAATCAGCACCCTGCAAAAGTCTATGGCCCGCCTGGATCAGCTTTCTCCGTTAGGCTACAGCTCAGCCGGGATAGTACTGGAAGCTGGCCGCCAGGTCGCCGACGTCCAGCCCCAGCAACGAGTAGCCTGTGCCGGTGCCGGTTATGCCTGTCACGCTGAAATTGTGGCCATGCCGCGCAACCTATGCGTTCCCGTACCCGAGGCAGTGCCATTGCAGCATGCTTGTTTCGTCACCCTGGGGGCCATTGCTATGCACGGGGTCCGCAACGCTGGATGCAGTTTGGGTGACGAAGTCGCGGTGATAGGATTGGGCCTAATCGGCTTGCTGACGGTACAGATATGCAAAGCAGCCGGCTGCCGCGTGCTGGCGATAGATCCCGACAGCCAGCGCGTACAGATGGCTCGAAATCTGGGGGCTGATATGGCGCTGGTGCGGGGCAAAGGTGATGTAGCCGCCGCCTTTGACTTTCCCCACGGCCACGGTATGGACGCGGTCATCATCACCGCGGCTACTACCACTAACGACCCCATAGAGTTAGCCGGCCAGATTGCCCGGGATCGGGCCCGAGTTTCCGCGGTGGGCCAGGTCGGTCTGGAGATTCCCCGCAAGCTTTACTATGAGAAGGAGCTTGAGCTGGTAGTGTCACGCTCCTCCGGCCCGGGCCGGTATGATCCGCACTTTGAAGAGAAGGGCTTGCATTATCCCGCCGGATACGTGCATTGGGTCGAGCGGCGCAATATGGAGCATTTCTTACAGCTCGTGGCGGAAGGTAAAGTCAAGGTCGCCGAGCTTATCAGTGAGGTCATTGATATCCAGCATGCCGAAAAAGCTTACCAGCTTATTGGTCCTGACAGTCCGTCCCGCCCCCTGGCGGTGCTCCTGGAGTATCCTCAGTCAGAAGCGGCCGTTGCCCATCGGCGCATACAGATAGCTGAAGGGCCGGCGCGCCGGCCAGTTCCGCACACTACCCTCCAGGTGGGGATAATTGGTGCTGGTCAGTTTGCCCGGGGCGTGTTATTGCCGGCGCTACGCAAGGTCCCCAACTGTCGTCTGCGGGCAGTAGCCACGGCTACCGGGGCCAGCGGCAAGCACACTGCCGAGAAATTTGGCGCCGACTATACCACCACCGACTACCACCAACTGCTCGCCGACGAGCAGATTGCGGCCATCCTCATTGCCACCCGCCATCATCTACATGCTGGACTAGCTAGCGAAGCACTGCAGGCTGACAAGGCCGTCTTTGTGGAGAAGCCCTTGGCTATCACCCCGGAACAGCTTGCCGAAATAGCGGCCATCGCCCAGCCCAGCAGTCGGGGGCTAATGGTGGGCTTCAACCGCCGTTTTTCGTCTCACAGCCGCCGGGCCTATGATTACCTCGCGCCTCGCCAGGGTCCGCTCACTATGAATTATCGAGTTAACGCCGGGCCGGTTGAATCAGACTCGTGGATACTAGACCCCGAGGTAGGTGGTGGCCGGGTGATTGGCGAGGTGTGTCATTTCGTGGACCTGTTGACTTTCTTTGCTGACTGCAGCCCGCAGCAAGTTCAGGCTTTGCAAACGCTGGACTCTGAAGACCCCAGCATCCAGGCTCTGCTCAGTTTCGCCGACGGGTCGGTAGGAACTATCACGTATGCCACCGCCGGCGACGAGACCGCGGGTAAGGAACGCCTCGAGCTTTACGGCGCAGGTGCCACTGTCATCATAGACGATTTCTCCCGCACTACTTGTGTCCGTGACGGGCACCGCCAGTCGTTCAGATCTCGCGGTCAGGACAAGGGCCATTACCAGGAACTTTGTGAGTTTGTGGCCGCCGCTATTGCCGGTACTCCGATGCCCATTGCTCTGCAACAGCTAATCGAAGTCCACGAAGCCACCCTCGCCATTAGTCGCGGCTAGGAGGGGCACTGAAGCCCGATATAATCGCGACAGGAATGTCGCTCCTACGGACAAATGGCACTAGTAGTGCCGGCGCGGTTGTATTACAGGTATCTCTATCTTGCTCTTTCCCCAGCTCACCACAGACATGGTCGGGGTGTGGGCGAGCTCAACGTCAGTTGACTGTGACCGGCAGATAAGGTATCCCCAAGCGCCGCCACTGGACTCTAAGGACCGATGTAGGCACAGCACTTGAGTCCTCTGACGCCGATAGAATTCAGGACAGTACCATCCTTCTACTACTTCTACGCTGTCTGCACCCAAGCAGTATAACCACAACTGCGTATCTCCGCGCTGGAGCTGAAAAGTAAAGCCATCAGCCGGCGTCAATTCAACTTCAGGATGCAAGTGAATGACGCTGTAGGCCTGGCGGGCGCGAGGTGAGCTGATTTGATCCCATACTAACCAATTACCCGGCTGCACCACAAAGGTCCTTTGGTGGCGGAAGTAACCATCGTAGTTTTCTATCAGCCCGGTAAGACTTCGCGGTTGAGGATCGTCACCGACATCACACGACAGAACCCGGGCCCGGCGGCCAATGCGGAAACTATCCCACAGCTCCGACTGCTCGTGTTCATCCACCACTATCGTATTATGGGCCGCGGTGCTCCGGCAGTAGTCCCGCATCTGTCCGGGGGTATATTCGTACACACCGCTATCCACCACGATACGTTGCCCGCCCACCGACAGCTCAAAGCTGAGCATGTCGCAGTGGCTGTGGCCGGCACAACGGGCATCAGCCGGGGGCCCGCAGTCAGCAATGAGCAAATCAGTGTCCGACCTGACCGGCCAATACCCACTGGCCGCCACCATCTGCTTAGCAGAGGGCACCGTTGGTTCGAGGTGATGAAAAGTCTGCGTGGCTATTTTCCGAAGTTCCGAGATTGGCGGCGCTACACCCAACACCGAGTCATTGAACAGAGGAATCTCGCCATCGGGGTGGCTAATCGCCTCCAAGAAGCTCAGCATTCGGGAGGCCGGGATCGCCAGTGGCGTGGTCAGCAGTGGGCGGGCGAAATTGGGGCCACAAACAATTGCGAGGGTAAGAACATCTTGTAGTACCAAACAATGATACATCGGGCTGAGTTCGTAGTGAGCGCCATCAGCCAGTATCTGCTCGTCCAGCTGGCTATTGAGCACTTTCCGGCCTCGCTGGCGCCACTGCCGGGCAACTCGTCCCTGAAAGAACTGCGAGCCGCATAATAGCGCGATCGCATTATGTAGCAGATGATTGCCCCGCAAGTCATACTCTAAATTGTCAGCGAGGAATCGCAACTGGGCAGCCAGCGAGGTGGACATAGCCTCCCCGAAGCCCCCGGGCAGCCAGGAGCGAAGCTGCGGGGGCCCTTGGGCCAGCAACGCGTAAGTTATCATCCAATTTAGACTACGTGAGCTTATCGCGTAGCTGTCCCAAGCCCGCCAGTTGCAGCCCAGTTTGTTCTTCTCCATCCAGTCTAGTACTAACCCAGCTAGCAATTCCGTCAATACCCGGGCCTGGCGGGGGTCTTCGGTGAGTAGTCCTAAGGCCCGATGGGCTAAACAGGGAGCATAGTCAAAGTAGTGCAGATTCAATTCCCACAGGTCGGCAGTCTCGGCAGGATGCCAAAAGTCAGGGCCGCCAAGGTCCAGTTCCCGAGTCTGATTGAGAAAGGTAAACCGTCCCGCCGCAGCGTCTTGCAGCCAGTGATCGGAATGCCTCCGGCTAGCAAAGGTCTCTGATACTTTCACGAAGGCGTCCAGGTCAGCGCTGACGGTGACAGGAAGGGGACGGTGGTAGTGGCGGTGATAGTGCTGGGGGCGCAGAGCGAGGGTTCTTCTCTTAGCTAGACGCCACAGCCGACTAGTGATTTGGGGCAATTCAAGATGACCTGCCATATAGCACAGGCGAGACAGGGCCTTGTAGGCTCGTAGCAATTTCCATCACCCCGGCAGTGGTGTGTTCTGGTTCGCGGCAAGCGTTTCAGGTTCCCCTTGGGGGGCCAAGCTTTCTAGCGCCAGCATGGCTCCAGCTAGAAACAATACCGCCGCCCCTGACGCCTGAAAGCGAATGGGCAACATCACGATCGAGCCCATCAGGTGAAACAATATTGCGGCAAAAATTGCCAGGAAGGCAGCCCCTAGCAGCCGGCGGCTGGGGTGATAAGCATAGATCCGCCACGCCGTAGTCATCAGCGTACCTATATACAACAACAACCACAGCAGCAGAGGCACCCCACTCTCTTCTGCCAGTTCCAGATAACCATTGTGAGCCGTACTAAAGCCGGCCAGCAGCAGATTTCTCTTGCGTAGGACGTGGGCTCCCTGCAGGCCCAGACCCAGCCAGGGCCGGCTCTTGATGTTATCAATAGCCCCCGCCCAAATCTCAAGACGACCGCTAGTCACGTCGGCTTTGAAAAACTTACTGACTATCTGATGGCCAGTAAAAAAGATCCCATACTTATAGGTGACAACGTAGACTGCGCTGAATACCACAAATGACAACAGCAGTACCACTAACACGGCGTAGGCGAAGGTACGCTTGGAATACAGATAAGCGAAAACAAGGCCGCTGAGGATAGCCGCGGCCAGGCTGAGCCGCGCTCCGGATAAGATTATGTAGACGGTTATGGCCCCCAGCAACAGCGAGAGCCAGACCCGTGACCTTCGGGTAGAACTCTTGAAAAGAAAGTACACAGTGGGGCCAATACAAAGCACTAAGAACGCGGCCATGGCATTGGGATGGCCCAAGAAGGCCACCGGTAGGCGGCCCCCCGTAGCCATAAGCTGGGTAAGGTTCGCATCAGCCAGCCGCGCTTGGTAGTCGGCCGGGCCCCACCAGCCCAGGCGCCGTCCCCGGTAGTGCACAGGCACCAGCCAAGTCACAGTAGTGAAGACCACAATGACGATGGCGGCGTATACGAAGAAGCGTAGGACCCTTTCGACATCTTTGTCTTTTCTTAAGGCAGCCGGAACTACCCAGTGTCCCCACAGCAGCATTAGAGGTATACCCATGGCAGTACGCGTGCTGATACTGCGGTCAACAGCGGTGTAGCAACTCAAGGCTATCCAGCCCACCGCGAAGACGACCAGTAAGCTAACGAATGGCCCATTGCCGGTGAACGGCCGGGATATCTTCCCGCTGAGGCCGGCTACCAACCAGCACAAAATCGGTATGCCCATGGCCAGGACAAACAGCACATCGCCCACCAGGTCCAGACCCCACCGCGTCTGCATCGGTGTCCGCAGAATAATGACTATCATGCCCAGATAACAAAGGTCTAACAGCGACCAGCGACGATAAGTAAGTGCCATCACCACGCCCACCCCGCCCAGCCCCCCTACCGCTACCAATAGCGGCTGGCCCGAGCCACACACGATGCGTACTATCACCAGGATAGTCACCAATATGGTGAGCAGGCGTAGGAAGGTGGGATGAAGCTTAGGAATTGCAATATTCATGTTGCCTCGTGAAACACGAATTATTCCCCGCCGTGCTGGCCGGCATGGTCGGCCTGGTTGCCCATTGTCAGTCGGTGTCCCCAGCCGCGCAGTACCTCCGCGGCACCCAGTATAATTAGCGGCATCAGTGGTATCAGATACCGAGCCACGGGCGTTACTACCATCATAGCGGCCGAGAAAACTACCACCCATACCAGAATGGTCCATACCCCCGGTCGCTTGGCTGCGTTGAACCCGTAGAATGCTAAAGCCAAGAAGGCAACCTTAGCTATCACGCCGATGGCATACCATGCGGGGGCGGTTCGCAGCCAAGGCCGCGTTCCCGCCCAATAGGTCCAAGTAATAACAACTTTGACAATTCCCTGGCCGAGCACTCCCCAGGGATCTTTCCTCACGTGCTCGTATGCTGCTTGCCTAAATCGCTGGCCAGCACCTTGGCTTAGATAGTGTTGCCCCTGCGAAATCAGCCTTGCTTCTGGGGAGGCGTTGAGGATTTTCACTGCCCCATATGGGGCATACTTAAAATAATCGGGATGGGTACCCTGCCACATTGCGACTCCGACAAGTGAGGGCGTGACGCTGAAATGTCCGAAGGCAGCATAATTTCTCAACCCCCACGGAAGAAGCACGGCCACTGCTATAGCCAGCGCTAGTAAGCCTTTCCTGACTTGTGCCCCGCGGCGGTCGCTCATCAGCCATAATACCAGGGGCAGAAGAGGAATCAGGTATAAAGTAGTACTTCGGCACAGAGTCAGTAGGCCGATGCTCAGACCCACCAGTGCCGCTGCTCTCACCGTGTTTTCTTCCGCCCAGCGCACCAGAAAATAACTGGTCCCCAGTAGCAGAAAAGTGTAGAGGCACTCGGTCAGAATCAGCCCCGAAGTCATAGCTAAAGGAACATAAACGGCCACCAAAATCGCGCCCACGCCGGCAGTTGTAGCATTGAAGAGTCTCAGTCCTATGAGATAAATCAAACAGATGCTGCCCAGAGTTAGTATCGCTTGTATGACTGCCACGGTCTGCGGATGAAGGTTCCCGGCTACTGCCCAGATGGCCGCCAGAAACAGCGGATAAAGCGGCTGCCGCATCCGGGTAGGCGCCTCTTGGTCATGTGCGTAGGTACCCTCATGAACCAGATGAGAGGCGATACTTATGTATTCTCGGGAATCCACAGTGATGGGACCTGCTGACAGGGGCCGAGCAATGATAAGGTAACCCTGTAGCAGAACCGATAGCGACAGTGCAACGATTAGGGAACGCGGAACTCGCATCATATCACTCTCCGGTTAGCTGTGATGCCTGGCTTGCCGGGCACGGCAAGTTCTTCCGGCTTCCCAAGCGGCGAAGTCCTTCCGCTGCGCCTACTACAATCAGCGGCATCAGCGGTATGAAATACCGACTATAGGGCACTACTACAACTAAAGCGGCTGAGAAAAGTGCCACCCATACCGGAATTATCCATACTCCCGGTCGCTTAGCTGTTTGGAATCCGTAGACCGCCAAAGCTAAGAAGCCGATCTTCGTCACCACGCTGATGCCGTACCAAAAGGGGGCGGTACGAAGCCAGCGGAGCGTCCCTGCCCAATGCTGCCCGGCAATAACAACTTTGGCAATCCCCCGGCCCAGCACTTGCCAGGGGTGTTGCCTGATGTGCCTGTATGCCGCTTGCCTGAAGCGCCGGTCACAACTTTGGCTTAAAGCGTATTGGCCTTGACGAAGCAGTCTTCCTTCTGGGGAGTTGTTGAGGCGTTTCACACCGCCATACAAGGCGTACTTAAAATAGTCGGGCTGGGTGCCGTGCCACACTGTTATTCCTGCATCTGAGGTCATGATGCTAAAATCTCCGAAGGTAGCATAGTTTCTTATCCCCCACGGCAGAAGCACAAGAGCTGCCGCCAGCAGCGCTACCATACCTTTTGTGATTTGGGCCGGACTGCGATCGCTAACTAGCCACAGTACCACCGGCAGAAAAGGAATCAAGTATAAAGTAGTACTTCGGCATAGAGTCATTAAGCCGATGCCCAGGCCCACCAGTGCGGCCGCTTTCACCGTGTTTTCGTCAGCCCAGCGCAGCATAAAATAACTAGTGCCCAGCAGCAGAAAAGTGTAGACACCCTCGGTGAGAATCAGGGTAGAAATAATAGCCAAGGGCAGATAAAGGGCCACCAAAATCGCGCCCACCCCAGCGGTCACGGCGTTGAAAAGCCGTAATCCTATCAGATAGACCAAACAGATACTACCCACAGTCAGCAATGCTTGGATGGCCGCCACTACCTGCAGGTGAAGAGCCCCGGTTACCGTCCAGATGGCCGCCAGAAACAGAGGATAGAGCGGCTGCCGCATCCGCGTAGGCGCTTCTTGGTCGTGTGAGTAGGTACCATCATGAACTAGATGAGAAGCGATACTCATGTATTCTTGGGAGTCCGGGCCCGGGGATACATGTATTCGCAGGGGTTGCACAATGATGAGGCCCCCCTGCAATAGAGCCGATATCACTAGCGCAACAACTAACAGAACATGCGGAACTCGCATCAGATCACTTTCCGGTTAGCTATGATGCCTGGCTGCCGGGCACGGCAAGCTCTTCTCGCTTCGGACCATTCTTTGCTAAGCAATACTTTGCGGGTCTGGGGGGAATGGACTGCTAGTTTTCTGGCGAGCTGACTTCCTGCTTGGGAGCAGTTAACTTCTCCTGACGGGCGGCGATTAGCAAGGTAATAATTCCCACCAGAAAGGCAGCGGCCACCGCGTTTAGCAGCGTCGGGGGCGCACTCTTCCGCAGTGGGGGTACGGCGGGATCCAACACCTCAAAGGGACGGTAGCTAGCTTCCTGTTCGATAGCCGCTATCTCCCGCTCTTGATACAAAGCGGCGCGGGCTGCAACTAGCAGGTCTACATCGGCCTTATGCTTGACATACTCTACGCTGCCCACCGGAAACTTCTGGACGCTTTGATAAAGCCTCTGCCTTTCCTGCGTGAGCGCTTCTACCTCGGTTTCAGCCACCATTTGCTGCACCGCCAGAGCCGCCACCTCCAGCTCTAATTCCTGGGCTAGACTGCGGCGAGCATCTTCTATCTGGACCAGCAAACTGCGAACTTCCGGATGGGCGGCCGTTTTTCTCTCTACCTGCTGCGCCCGGGCCAGTTCCATCTGCAATGTTACTAAGTTGCTCTTTATCCCGGTAATCAGCGGCGTCTGGGCCACAACCACAGAAGCCCGCTCCTCGCTTGGGCTAGCGGCTTCGGCAACCTGCCGGGCTGCTTGCGCTGCGGCTTTGGCCCGCGCCAGAGCACTGTCTACGTTGCCGAGGGCGGCATAGGCAGCTTGCAACTGTACCTGTGGCTGCATTATGCCGGTTTTCTGTTGAAAGGCCGAAAGTCGCCCCAGAGCCTGCTGGAACTTCTCTTCGGTTTCCTCCAACCGCTGCTCAACATAGATTCGCTGCCGCTTGGCAGCTTCGTAGGTAGTTTGTTGACGATATTGCTGGAGCTCGGCGACCAGACTGTTGACGATGTCAGCGGCCAGTTGGGCAGTCTGTTGATCGTGGCCCCTTGAGGTTAAGCCCCGGGGAGTACCCGTGAGCCGACAACTTATCACCAACACCCCGCCCGGGCGGACCTCTATGCCTAACCATTGCCCAAATCTCGGCACTGCCTCCAGATCGTTACGCGCCCCAAAGCGAGTCGCTAGTTCGAATTGCCGAATCATCTTCAGCGCGAACGTGCGGCTGGTCAGTATTTCCACCAGGGTGGATCCCACGTCCGCCTGGCGGGCAGGGATTATTCCCAGCTTGGAGGCGATACCGGAGAATGCTCCCGATATCCGCCCCGAGCCACTCTCGTACAACAGCCGGCACGAGGCCACGTACTCCCGAGGCACAAAGGCCCACGTATAGAGTATGGCCGCGGCTCCGGCAATTGCGCAAACTACTAACAAGCGCCAGAAGCGTCGTCTGATCAAGCCGATTAGGTCCGTGGTGGGATCGCAATTCATCACAGGATGCTCTTTCCTGACCATTGTGCAACCAGGATCACGCCGGCGCCGGTACTATCCTTCGGTACAGTTCTATCATATTCTGTACCATCACTTCCCGCGAGAAGACTGTCTCCACGCGGCGCCGTCCGGCTTCTCCCATCCGGGCACGGAGCTGCTCATCTCGCAGCAGTTCCACTACCCGTTGGGCCAAGGTCTGGTCATCATCTAAGGGCACCAGATATCCCGTCTCGGTGTCCACTACGGCGTCTGCCAAACCAGGAGCTCGGGTAGCCACGACCGGCAGCCTAGCACCCATAGATTCCAGCACCGCTAGCGAAAGTCCTTCTGCAAAGGTAGGAAAGGCGAAAATATCAAACTGGTCCAGCAACTGAGGGATATCTTTACGAAATCCCAGAAAATGAACATTGTCAACTATTTGCCATTTCGCCGCCAACTGCTCCAACTCCTCCTGCAGATCCCCTACGCCGGCGATGACAAAGTGAGTGCGAGGCATTTCCTCTATTATTCGGCAAGCCGCGCGCAGCAAACACCGATGATTCTTACCAGCAGTAAGCCTACCCACATTGCCGACAATCTGCGCCTCAGCGGGTAGTCCCAGTTCCTCCCGCAGCGTTTGCTGCGGCAAGTCCATCTGGTCAAACCGCGCCAGGTCTATACCGTTATCCACTATTGTTATCTTGGCAGGATTGGCAGCATGCCGGGCCAATATCGCCGCCTTCACGCTCTCCGAAATTGGCGAGATATGCTCGCTGAGGCGGTTAACCACCTGCTCATGTAAGCGGTATAGCCAAGTGCGGGGTAAGCCCCAGCAGCTCTTTGCCGGCATAACTCCAGCTTCATGAACAGTGGCGATAGTATGGGGAACACCCGCCAGGCGGGCGGCTACGATAGCATAAAAGTTTACCTTGTAGCCGTGGCTATGGACGACCACCGGCCTTCTTTGCTGGAAATGCCGCCGGAGTTGACCCAGTAGTCGCCAGTCCACTGCTACCGGTCGTTCCGGCAGATAGGTGACCGGCATCCCCGCCCCTTCAAAGTCAAAGGCAACCTCGCGGGTAGGCTCACACAGCAGGACCACCTCCAGCGTGTAGCCCACTTTCTTTAGGCCTAATGCCTGATAATAGGCCAGCCGGGGAACGGGCCGATCATGGGCCCCGCGCAGTACCAGGATGATTGGTGCCTTGGCCAAATACGTGCTCCTTTGCCTCGGACAGCTACCCAACCGATGACACCTAGGCCAGGGCTTCCCGCCTAGCCCCTCACGCACCGCAGGTTAGAGAACCTGCCCTACGCGACCGGATTCTACTAGTCCAAATACCCCAAGTCTCGTAGCCGCTGTGTTATCTGCTCGCTTTCCTCCTCCGAATAAACGCTGGACTCTCTATCTGCCGGCTCGCGGTGCATACTCATGTCAGTATAGTGCGGCGGATGAGCATTCACGAAACCACCAGCAAACATGTCCGCCAGTACTTGACCATCACAGTAGTCAGGTATGGGCAGACCCAGAGCGTAAAGTATCGTGGGCACAATATCAACTAACTGGGCCTCCGTGGCCAGCGGCTGGGCGCCAATATCAGGACCGGCGGCAATCAGCACACCCTCCATCCGGTGGCTGCCTGTGCGGCTATGCGGGGCTATCTTATCCATTTCCTCAGAGCCTATGAAGACCGAAGCGCTGGCGGGAACAGGGAATTCGGCCAAGTGTATCTTGCCCTGGCCAACGATCCCCACCAGATCAGGAGCCGCGTCAACATACGGTCCGTGGTACAATTCATCTCGCGTGAACACTTCAAAGACGCGCTCACCACTACCGGGGTGGTGGTAGTCTTCAATAAAACTTCGCATCTCCTGACGGCGGACGTCATAATCCTCCGGCGCAATGCTGCCCTGGGGCTCGCGTCCCCGGACATTGAGCCGCCACCCCGGATAAGTGCCGATATTGAACGCCGCCGTCTGCGCCCAGTCAGTCCGACTTAGTTTCTGCTGCCGGAAGAAGCTGCGGGCTCGCACGAACCACTCAGCGGGCAGCTTCTGCCGGAGCCACTGGGGAGTAAGGTTCCTAATGCGCTCCAGGAAAGTGAACCGCTGGTGGTCCGAATTGCCGGCGCCTGGCTTAAGCGTAGCCAGGCCCGTCTCCAACAGGAACCGGTCCATATTCAGATGTTCCTCAGTCGGCCCAGCGCCGTGGTCAGAGACAATAAACGTGGTGGCCTGGTCGCCACAGAACTCCAGCAGCTCACCCAGGAACTCATCCGCCGCCTGGTAAGCATACACGATCATATCCTCGATGTGTTCGCCCTCGGAGGTGGTATAGCTGCGGTCTCGCCAGAACCAGTGCTGCACATGGTCAGTATAATTGCACACCAATATCAGCACGTCCACCGGACATTCTCGGAGCAACTGCATCGTCACCAGTCTACGACTGGCAATTTGTTTGCCCAGAGCTGCGAAAGCATATTCACCCCGCGCGTTCTTGCGGGCCGGCCCCATAGGATAGTCCCGGGCCAGTGCCCGCACCGTCTGGGCAAGCTGCGGCGGCGAGCAGGTCGCTTCGCCAAAGTCAAGTGCCCCCATCATCCCGGAAATCATCCAGCCCTGTACCGGGTCGGGCGGATAGGTCATCGGAACATTCAGTACGCCTACGCTTAGCCCACTGCGGTTCAGCAGGTCCCAAATAGCCAGCACCTTGCGATCCACGCTGGAGACCAGTCGCGTGTTGTAAGAGTTGTCCTTGAGGGTATGAAACTCAAACACACCGTGTTTGCCGGGGTTCATCCCGGTCATAATTGTCGTCCAGGCCGGCGCGGTCATGGGTGGAATCACTGATCTCAACACCCGCCAACTTCCCTGCTCCATGAGGCGGCCAATATGGGGAAGTTTACCGGCGGCTACCGCCGGCTGTATGATGTCAAACGTGGCGCCGTCTATCCCAAACAGGATGAAGCGGGGCCTGGTGTCCGACTCGTTCATATCACCAGCCCCTCTCCACGGCTTGAACTATGGCCAAACACAGTCATTACTAACTGCCTCCTTTATGAAAGTCGTGGGCTCAATGGGATAAGACTTGATCAATAGTATTCACGCTACCAGCTTTCAGACCGAGTGGTCTCTGTCTGTTCAGATTCTACGCCCGCCGCCGGATTCCTGCGAGTCGGGCAACACGTTGCAGTACCAGCCTATCAGCTTCATCCCAACCCAGCCAGTACAACACACCCAGGTATGCTGGTAGATAAATAGCCAGGTTAACACCTAGTCCCGGCAAGCCAGTAAGCGGCACCAGGTAGATCAAGCCCCCGGCTACTAGGCCGGCAACATAAGGCTTGACGATATTCCGATCGTAAGGCGATACTCCCATCAGGATTCTTACTTCCACGAGCCGGACCAGATTCACCAGCACCAACGCCGCTGCCGCAGCTAGGCCAGCTCCCACGATGCCGTGCGCCGGGATGAGCAGGTAGCCCAAGACGATGTTCAAGGCCATGGAGCCGGTGTTGTTAGCCAGGGCGAGCCAGGAATGGCCTGACATTACCAGCATCGCGCCGACGTTGCCCACCGAAGCGTTAACAATATGAGCGCCGGCCAGTATGACCAGGACCAGCTCAGCGACCACGAAATCCTTACCAAATATCGCCAACAGTGTCTGGCGCTCAACTATTAAGAATAGACAAATGGGCAGGGACAACGTAACTATCCACCGCGTCGCGACCTTGAAGATACTCCCCAGCTTTGCCAGCTCTCCGCGGTTATATAGATCAGCGATGATGGGCCGGAAGACGGCCGCCACCTGGGACACTCCGAAGCTACCCAAGGCGGCAATCATGTGGGCGATGCCATAGATTCCCCACTCAGCTTCCGAACACCAGATTCCCACCAGGAATATGTCAAGCCGCGTTACTCCGAAGGTCGCTACGTCTACCAGCAGCAGGGGCAAAGAGAAGAGCAGCAACTCCTTCATCTCAAAAACTGGCCTAACCTGCTTATCAAACAGCACCGGGAAAAGGCGCAGCAAGTATCTCACCGCTACCACCAGCGAGATAGCCGCAGCGGCCAGATACGCCCAGACTATCGCCGAGATATCCCGGTTCTCAGACCACAATAGGCCGAACAGGACCAGGATGACGCCCTGAAACACTAACGAACTTACCACCTGCGGCGTAATAGTGCGGCGGGCCGCACAAACCTGGGTAACAATTTGGAACAGGCCGAACAGGGGCACAGCCATGACCATGACCCTAAGCACAGGGACCAGATTCTCACTGTGGAAGATGCGCTGCGATATGGCCTCCGCCCCGATAAGCAGCGGCAGCAAGACAACCAGGCTGACACCCAGGCCTATTAAGATAACAGCCACTATTACTCCCTTGACCCTGCGCTGGTCATCCTGACCCAGGTAGATGGCACCGTACCGCAACCCGCCGCGGTGCAGTCCCAGGGTCACCACTTTCTCGGCCAGCCGCACCACATTGTTGCTCTGGATGTATAACCCCAGCCGTTCCGTTTGCAAGGTATGGGCCAATACATAACCCAGAGCCAGTCGGAGCAGTTGCAGTCCAATGCGCCCCAGCCCAGAGATACCGGTGCCTTTAGCTACCTGCCGTAGTTCTGTTGCTATATCCTGGTTGCTGTCGCTCATCGGAACTCTATTGATTCACTGAAGAGAATGGGGCGCCGAGTTACCCAGGTCGGCGTCGTCACCAGCTTGTCAAGCCTCAGAGGTAGCCTAAGTCGTGCAGATGCGCCAGTATCTGCTGATTATATTCCTCATCTTCGTGCTTTTTCCATTCTCCGGGGGGAAGCAAGTGCTGTTCAATCATCGCTCTTAACTCGGTCGCTAGCTGGGGGTGAGCCGCGGCGATGTCATGAGGCTCCTGGGGGTCTTGTCCAACATCATACATTTCAGCGCTGCCGTCGCTGGCCAGGATGTATTTGTAGGTGGGGGTGCGCACTGCCTGCAGGGCCCGTGAGAACTTCCCGGCCAGCTCGTCCCCTGCGGCGATGTATTTCGTGACCATCTCCACATTAGCACTCGGATCATATTCAGCGAAGACGGCCCTCTGCTGCTCTGGCTCAGAGAATAGCGATTGCCCGTCCATCTGGTCCGGGGGAGCAATGCCCAGTACATCGTATACAGTAGGAGCGATGTCCACCAGGGACACCAGCCGCTCCACTTCCGTCCCCGCCAGCCCCTGCCAGTCACTGCCGGCGGGTAATTTCACCACCAATGGTATGTGCAGCAAGCTGTCGTAAAGAGAAAACTGATGGTAAGCCAGGCCGTGCTCGCCAAATTGTTCCCCATGGTCGGCGGTGATGATGACCAGGGTATCGTCGTAGAAGCCACACCTTTGCAGAAAGCGCATAAGGTCCCCGATAATCCAATCCAGATACAGGATTTGCTCGTCATACCAGCCCTGGACAACTTCCCATTCCTCTGCGGAGACCGGCAGCTTGCCAGCCATATACTGATAGCCCGCGCGGCGCGCCAAGCTCCTGCCCTTGGCGCTATCCACCCCGGCCAACATCTCCGGCGAGACAAACTTCCCCGCAAACGGCCGGGGAACTTTATGATAGGGCGAGTGGGCCGAACTGAGGTTCACAAAAACAAAGAAGGGGCGCTCCTTGGGCAGACGACTCAGATACCGCTGAATCTTCAGTTTGGCCAGCAGCGAGGCATCATAGTTGGCCAGCGAGCGTCGTAGAGCATACCTGAAGAACTCCGCGCTTAGCTCGTACCTCGTGATTCCCAAGCCCGGCAGCCGTAGGCAAGGCAGATTGTAACGCTCGAAATACCGGTCAAATCCTCGGGCAAAGCCGCGCTGACTGCTGATATGAAAAGGGCCACTGACCCCATAAGTATGATAGCCCTCGCGCTGTAGCACTTCAGCCAAAGTAGGCACACTTTCCTCCAGGTTCAGGTTGGCTGCTACCTTGTGGTGCGAGGGATACAGGCCCGTGAATAGCGACGCGTGGGCCGGGGGCGTCCAGGCGGAAGTGCTGAAGGCGCGGGTGAAGGTGACCGCTTCCGGGCAGAGTTGCTCAAGTCCGGGTGTGGTCCGCCGGCTGTAGCCATAACACGATAGATGGTCGGCCCGTACCGCGTCGAGGACAATTAGCAGTACATTCAACTTGTTGTGGTGACTTGAATCGCCCACCGGCATTACTTGCCCTCCGTGGCCACCGTTGCACCCCGGTTAGATATAACCAAGATCCCTCAGTCTTTCTTCTACGGCTTGTTCATCTTCCGGCGAGTAGACTTCCTCAGGCTCAGGTTCACGCTCCTGGTGGCCACTGTCTTCGTATTCGACCGGACGCTGCGCAGCCAGCGGGGTCATTGCCCGCCGCAAGGGCTCACCATCCATGTACGCGGGCACCGCATGGCCCAAGAGGTACAGTATTGTCGGGGCCAGATCTTCAATCTTGGCCCCCTCCAGAGTCTGGCCCCGGTGGATGCCCGGCCCCCACAGGCCAATGGTCCCATCGGGGCTATGGCCGCCATACAATCCGGCCATATCTATCTCCTTCTTCGCAGTTATTGCCCTTCCCTGTTCATCTTCCACCACTAAGCCCGACAAGGGAATCTTCATATTCCACCAGATGGCAATGTCAGGGAAGTTCTCTAGATAAGGGCCGTGATATAGCTCCTCGCGGCG
>JAUWJN010000124.1 GCA_030607655.1 bacterium | reverse complement strand
CGCCTCCAGGAGGCTTTACAGGAGTCGCCGGCGGACCGCTTTGCTGCCCATCAGGCAGCTACTAAAGACCCTCGCTACCCCTACCTTACTCGCAAGCCCGGCGGCTACTATAGCGATGTTCCGCTATGCGGGGTAGGGGGCTACGGTACCTCAACATACTGCTATAAAGATATGTCTCCCTGGCATGGCGACTTTCACTTTGATGAGATCTGCGGCCGGCATTATTTCGTCAGCAACCGGATAGCGTACATAGCGCCGTACTTCGACCTGGTTCAGAAGCTGCTACCCTTGGGACAGAAAAACGCCCGCCAGGTCTACGATCTTCCGGGCTGTATGTTTGGCCTGATTCACGTTCCCATCCGCACGGACAGCATCATCCACTGTAATGTCATCTGGGAACAAATTATGGAGATGACGGCGCTGACCATCAAGCCCTTCTGGGAGCACTACCTATACACCGGTGACCAGGAATTCCTGCGCGAGCGCAGCTACCCGCTGCTGCGCGAGAGTGCCCGCTTCTACGCTGCCTACCTCACGTTGGAAGAGGATGGCTACTATCACGTTTTCCCCACCGTCTCCCCTGAGCACTGGGGCATAACCAAGAATTTTGAACGCAACAAGGACTCCCTGTCGGCGCTCACTATGATTAAGTATGACCTTCACGCCGCGGCCCAGGCCGCCGAGATACTCGGCGAGGATGAACAGGAGCGAGAGGTGTGGGAGCATATTTCCCGTAATATGGCCCCTTATCCGATTTATGATACCCCCGATGGCCCGATATTTGTTGATGTTCGGGGTGCCCCGCCCCGCGAATACAACATCCCCGTACCCCTCACGGCCATTTGGTGGGGTGATGACATCACCCTGGAATCGCCCCCGGAAGTTCTGGCTATCGCTCGCCGTACTATCGAGCAGATTGAGGCGCCCGGCCGCATGTATAATGTCAACCTCTCCCGTTGCCTGTTAGCCGACTCGCCGGGCACTGGCGTAGAGAACCTGCTGCAATCGCGCGGGGGCTGGGACATGGTCAAGAAGCGCGGCGGCTGGATAAGAGTGTTCCCGGCCGTACCGGACAACTACACCGGAAGCTTCAATGACTATCTATCCATCGGCGCGTTTGAGGTCTCGGCCGCCTGCCAAGAGGGGACGGTGACCGAACTGACCATCCGCTCCAGCGTCGGTAATACCTGCCAGCTCATCAATCCCTGGCCGGACCAGGATATCCTGGTCACAGAGGAAGGAGTCACCGAGCCACTACGTCTCGAAGGAAGTCACGTCCAGTTCCCTACCCACCCCGGCGCAACCTACCACATTGAACCGCCAAGCCCATAGAGAAACCAGCTAACATCAGCAGCCGTGGCAGAGCGTGCCGACCGAAAACTCTATGCCTCCGGTAATTATCGCACTCTGCGGTGAGACCTGGTAAGCTCTCAGGTGAAGCCCACAGAGTCACCATCTTTGCTGGTGTACCATCAATGTTCGCAGTACTTGCGGGCCGGCGAAGTCCGTCGGCGGTGCCGCCGCGGGGGGAAGGTCTCCGCACCGGCAAGCAGGAATTAGTGTAGGAGACTCATAAGGAGGTTGTAACCATGCTCGTACCCTTTGCCGAAGGACAGATACTGGAAATTGCCGTGGAGACAGAACGCCAGGGGGCAGCTTTTTACGACGCGCTGGCCACCCAGGCTAAAAGCCAGCGCGTCAGAGAGGAATGTGAACGCCTGGCGGAATTTGAACGCGAGCACGAACGGCTGTTTCGCCAACTATTAGCGCAAGAACACTCGCAGCAGGCACTCCAGTCAGTGCAGGCCGGTGACGTGTCCGATGAGCGTTACCTGCTCGCCCTTGTGGAGAGCAATATGCTGCCTGACGAGGAAGCGGCTCGGCGCCTGGCGGAAGAGGCAGATAGCGAAGTTGACGCCATTAACATTGCCCTGCAGATGGAAAAGAACACGATTTTGTTTTATCGGGAGCTGCAGGATATACTGGGCGAGCAGGCCGGCGTCCTGGCGACTATACTCGATGAGGAGCGTGCCCACGTCTACGAGCTCAACGAACTGAAACAGTATCTGCAGCAGTAACAACCAAGCGGATCGGCCTCCGTCAGTTACATTTGCCGTACCGGCCCCAGGAGCAAACGTTATGTTCGGTCCGCCTTGCTCTCCGGACGCCGGTCTACAATGTGCTCCTCTACTCCCTGGAAGGACTTATTCTCCAAGGGCACGTGCCTAATATGGGGTCCAATGCGCAGGCCGATGCGCTTGCGGCTCTTGTGCCGGCGGCGGGTATCAACGATACGATTATCGTCTCTGGATCGCTGACCACGCGCCCCGAGTAGCGACAATAGCTAGCTAGAGCAGAGCCTGATAGTTGTCCACGACCTTGCGGATGGCGGTGGCAACCTGGTCAATGAGGCCCGGCGCGGGCTCGATCCAGCTCGCCAGAGCAAGGACCCGTCCCCGCAAGCCCTCAGATACCGGGAAATCACCATCCTGATACCGGGGCAGGGGGATATTGGCCGGACCGGGATGGCCCTCGCCCCACAGGCCCGGCAGGTCCTGAGTATAAATGGAGCGCAGATGCTCAATGTGCGAAATACAGTTGGCGCCCATCGGCACGCCCTCGGCATTGAGAGCCTCGCAGAAGCACTCCGCGGTCAAGCCGCCGAGCGCGTCCGGGTCATACAGGAATTTGAGCCCACCGTAAAGCTCGGCGTGTTTGGACTTGGGATAGTTGTGAGCCAGCTCGAGGCCAGGAATCCCCTTTATCTTCTCAACCAGTTCCTCGCGAGTGGCGATGAATTTTTCTATCCGCTCGGGGAGCGTCTTCAGCGAGATGCGGGCAATGGCCACGGCCAGGGGATGAGCCCGCCATTTCCAGCCCAGTAGCTGGGGCTCGAGCTGTTTGTACACCGGGTTGGTCAGTTCGTCCAGAGCACCGCTGCGGTGCAGGTGGCAGTAGATAAGCGCCCGCTCGTAAAGCTCCCGATCGTTGGTCGCCACGATGCCGCCTTCACCAGCGGCGGTAGGTTTACCCCGGGGGCTAGTGCCCTGACAACTGAAGCCGGCGATGTGCCCGAGGTTGCCGATCTTGATACCTCCCCACTCGCTGCCGTGGGCATGAGCGGCATCTTCCACCAGGACGAGGTTATGCTTCTCACAGATAGCCAGCAGCGCATCCATATCACATACGCGGCCGCACATATGAACCGGATTAATCACGCGTGTCTTAGGTGTGATGCGCTTCTCAATATCCGCTGGATCGGCCAGCAGTGTCTTGGGGTCTAGCTCACAGAAAACCGGCGTGGCGCCCATGTGCAGGGCGCCGGCGTAGCTGCCCAGGTAGCCGATGGTGGGGTGAATGAATTCGTCCCCGGCCCCCAAGCCAGCAGCGAAGTACGCGCTGGCCAAGGCCGTGTGACCGTGGCTGGTAGCCAGCACATACTTGCATCCGACCAACTCCTTGAATTCTTCCTCGAACTTCTTGGGGAGTCCGGTACCCGAACCGGAAAGGAAGCCTTGGTCAATTAGCTCACAGACTGCCTTCTTTTCTTCTTCGACGGGCCGCTCATACTGCTCAGTTGCGTCCGCGGTCACCGCCGCAGAGCCGCCCAGAATTGCCAGTGTGTTATTCATTATTTTGCTCCTTAGGATTCAACTGTGGGTTGCGCCCAGATTTACCATATAGGTAATTACCGGGTGTAAGATTCTTCCGATCGGCTATCAGTTCCTGCCTGGGTATCACCTTCATGATGCGGATAATGAGGGCCGAATACTTGCGAGGGTCAGACCGGGGTCTTGATGGATACTGACTCCGGTCGGTCAGGGAGCTGCTTCAGGTGAACCGGCGCCACTTGCTTTTCGGCTAGTCCCAGCGCCACCGCAATGCCATGCAGAATAGCCTCAGGTCGGGGTGGGCAGCCCGGGATATGGTAATCTACCGGCAGAATCGCATCAACTCCGCCGACAATGTTGTAACTGTCAAACCAGATGCCGCCGCCTACCGCACAGGAGCCGATAGCAATAACCAGTTTGGGGTCGGGCACCGCGTCGTAGAGGCGTTTGACGGCAGGAACCACCTGGCGGGTGACCGGCCCGCACACCAGCAACACATCAGCATGGCGCGGTGAGGCGACTAACTTGATGCCGAATCGTTCTGCGTCATAGTAAGGAGTCAATACGTCAATAACCTCTATATCACAACCATTGCAGGCGCCCACATTCACGTGATACACCCACAATGATTTGGAAAACGCTTTCTGGCACAGCTTTTTGAACATCATTTTCCTCCTGGCACAGACAGGCAGCTATTCTTCGGCTGACTTTACTGGTTCGTAAGGAGAATCCTGCCCGCCGCGCTTGATTTCGTCGTCGCGGAAGCCCGGTTCCATAATCTTATCTACCGGGCTAGGCGGCGTGTAGCAACGCCCACACCGCTGGCAGGTGGCCATAAATATCTGGGATTCTACCTCCATATCCTCACGCGCCTTATCCGAGGACAGTTCAAATTGCTTGGTCATAGTTATGGCATCCTCGGGGCAGACTTCGGCACATCGGCCGCAGTAGATACATCTCTCCAACAGCCGTACAATGCGGCGGGTATTCTGGTCAATGTCCTGAATCATTATGGCGCGAGACGGACAGACCGCCGCACATCCCCCGCAGCCGATACACTTGTCAACATCAACCTCCGGATACCCCCGGAAGTCCTCCTCAGGCGGATGAGGCGCGAAGGGATACTTGAGAGTAACCAGTCCCGTCCTCAAACACAGAATCGCTTCCTTGAGCTTGCTGCCGATCACTTTATCTAAACCTCCAATGATGCTACCTGTCAGTTAGCGCCTTGCTTTTTCAGCTCTCCGAGTGGCCCTGTGTCTCGGCTAACATCTCCTCCTGAGTGTATACACGTACCCGCCCCGAGTTGACATCTACTACTTCCATTCGTTCGGTGCACGAGAAGCACGGATCGAAGCTGCCAATACAGATGGGCACATCGGCCAGAGCATTGCCTTTGAGCATCGGGGGTACGTTTTGGAGATTGGCATAGGTAGGCGCTCGTACCCGCCACCGCTCCGGCCGGTTTTCCGTGCCGGTAAGCACCCAGTGAAAGACCTCGCCGCGTGGGGCCTCTACGGCGTTCATCGCCTCGCGCCCGGCCGGGATTTCCTCGTCAAATTCGGCCATTATCGGCCCCTCGGGCATATCCCGCAGCGCTTGGCGGATTATGTTGATTGCATCCAGGGTTTCGTCCAAGCGTACCAACACACGGGCCAGATTGTCACAACCGTCATAAACGCATTTCTTGACGTCCAGTCGGTCGTAAGCGGCATAGGGATGGTCTATACGGACGTCAATAGCTAGACCCGAACCCCGTGCGGTCGGCCCCGCGGCCCCCAATTCACGGGCTACCTCAGTGGGCAGAACACCGGTGCCCTGCAAGCGGGCCATCAGGGTACCATCGCCAGGGATAGCATCGTACAAAGCCTGCCATTCCCGCTCAATATTGCCAATAACCTCCAGAATATCATCGTACATCTCCGGCTCAATATCACGGCGCACTCCACCGATCAGATTCATCCCGTAGGTCTTGCGGTTACCCGAGATTCTTTCGCACAGCCACATCAGCGGCTCGCGCATCCGCCAGGTCTGCATCAGGATAGTATCAAAACCAATAATGTGGCCGGCAATGCCGAGCCATAGCGAGTGGCTTTCTATGCGCTCAAGTTCCAGCATAATGGTGCGGATATATTCCACCCGTTCGGGTACTTCCAGCCCGGCGGCGAGTTCGACAGCCTGGCAATAGGAGCTACTGTGGACGAAGCCACAAATGCCGCAGATGCGCTCGGCAATGAAGGGTACCTGATTATAGGTCAGTACACTACAGCCCAGCTTTTCCACACCCCGATGGTTATAAAAACCTCTGTGATCAACGCCGCCCCCTTCCTCGCCCTCCCCACATACGCGGAAGTATGTCGGCTCTTCCAGCACCGGGAAGTACGGGCCGATAGGTACGACACTGGCTCCCTCCGGCGGGTCCAGGCGGGGCATCGCGACGCCTTCAACGGGCGGAGGCTTGGTGCCGTGTTCTACATCCCAGCGCAGGGGGAAGAGGTCCTCGGGCCAGTCGTCAGCCACTACTAACCGCCGAGGATCGGGGTGCCCCACCGGTACCACTCCTATCATATCCCGTGTCTCCCGCTCGCTCCAGTTAGCTGCCGGAACCGTGGGAGTGATAGAATCTATTTGCGGATGGTCCTCATCTACTTCGGTATGCACGGCAATATAAATCTTCTCTTCATCTTGAGTGAAAAAGTGGGTTATCAGGAACTTACCACGCTCGCGGCGGCGGTCGGTGCCGCTATTGACAACAAATCTACAGCCCAGGTCTTTATACAGATACTCGGCTACCGGTACCACGCTATCGGGAGTTATCGTCAAGTATAACTGCCCCAGATCGGGCGCGCTGAGGTCCAGCACCTTATCGCCGAATCTTTGCTTTACGGTCTCACCCAATTGTTGCGCGCTCATGATTCCTTCTCTCCGTAAGAAGCGTTGGTTATCTGTTAACCGACGCTTGAACGGCAAATAATGTTTAGTAAGGTATTCTTAGGCTGGTAAGAAGGCCACGGACAACATCGTATTCCTCATCGGCGATTTCCACAAAGCCCCGCAACCCAGTCTGAATAAGTGCCGGCCGGCACTGGGGGTTGCTCCAGTCTAGCTTCAGCAAGGCTTGCTTGACAGCCTCAGTAACCTCTTCATCGGTATCACCCAGAGCGCAAAGGCACCAGCCCGGGAACATCATAGTGTAGGCCACCGGCGTGATATCTGCGCCTGAGCTCTCACCCAGCGCTTCTTGCCAGATGCCTTCACGGACAAACCCGGCTGCTGCCCTTCCCTGACGCAATCGGAGGATGACCTGCTCCTGGGTAGGACAGACGACCACCGTCGCCTCTTTATCTATGTCCAAACCTTCCTGCCGACAGAGGGCCTTGGGGGCCAGGTAGCCGGCTACGGCAGTTTCTGAGCCGGTGGCTATTATCTTGCCTCGGAGGTCAGCGATGCGAGTAATGCCGCTATCGGCCCGGGCCAGGATTACACCGCGGTATTTCGTCCGAGGGGGGCCGCCGGCGAAGTCAGGTTCCCAAGCTATGACCAAGGGGTAGGCCTGTCGGGTCTTACGTAAGGTAGCGT
>JAUWJN010000198.1 GCA_030607655.1 bacterium | reverse complement strand
GGCTGGCCGGTGGGGATTGCCTTCCCTTCTCCCCCCGGGCGCAACAGCCGCAGCTCCACTCGCCCCCCGCTCGCCCGCCGGCCGATCAGCCGTGCCGGGATGACCTTGGTGTCATTGATGACCCGACAATCGCCAGGGCGCAGGTACTCAGGCAGGTCTTGGAAGCCACGGTGTTCAATCTCGCCGGTAGCCCGATGCAGCACCAGCATCCGCGCCTCGGCCCTGCGCTCCACCGGCTGCTGGGCGATCAACTCCTCCGGCAATTCATATTCAAAGAGGTCGACTTTCATAATATAGTTGACGGCATCCTCGACAAGACAGCATACGGATGGTATAATTCTCGAAGGAGCGTGTGTGATCCTACTTCGGATCTTAAGAAGAGTCGGAACTAGTTCCTTTGAATGAGGAAAAGGGGAATGTGCATGGCAATCCAACCATTGGCTGAGGTCTTCGGGTTCCCTATCGACAACTTGGGCAAAGAGGCAACTCGCTACCGAAATAATCGGTTGTGCCCCTTCGGCAATAAAGTGCCCAACTGTACTAAAGATAAGGCCGATAACCCACTCGGCGTATGCAGCATATTCCATGATGATCAAATCGTTGTGACATGCCCTGTCCGATTTCGCGAGCACTGGCTAATTGCCGAAGATGCTGCTAGGTTGCTTTTCCCTGAGGAGGCCCAATGGACAACGCTCACTGAGGTTAGATTAAACGACAAGTACGGAAAATCTGCTGGCAATATAGACGTAGTCCTCGTTTCTTACGACCGGCACGGACGCATTATTGACTTTGGCGCGCTGGAAATTCAAGGTGTATACATTTCTGGAAACGTACGTACGCCGTTCGAATACTACATGGCAAATCCTTCCCAGCGGTCGCAAATGGACTGGCGAGGTAAAGCGAATTATCCACGGCCTGATTACCTATCCTCGTCACGTAAACGTTTAGCGCCACAGTTGATGTTCAAAGGGGGGATTCTCAATGCGTGGAAAAAGAAAATTGTCGTTGCATTGAATAGGGGGTTCTACGAGACCCTGCCCTCATTTCAAGAGGTTGATACATCTGAGGCCGACCTTGCTTGGCTCGTTTACGATTTAAAACTGGACGCGGAAGAGAACCGGTACAGGCTCGAGCGGCATAACACTATCTACACCAGCTTCAATAAATCCCTGCCGCGGATTACCATACCAGAGCCAGGAGACGTGCAGGAATTTCTGGACGACCTACAAGCGAAGACCGATGAGAAGCTAGATGAAGGTCATCCGCCTGATACGAAGACAATCGAATCGCCGTTCTAATAGAAGCTATGAAGCAGTTGAATCTTTTTCATAACAAGCTGGTCACTAAAGTCGTCAATGTAGCCTCGGTGCCGCAGCGTAGTCCATTTCGGTATCCAGGTGGAAAGACGTGGCTTGTTCCGCATATCCGCCAGTGGCTTCGCACTATTGCGGCAAGCCAATGTGAGTTCATTGAACCGTTCGCTGGCGGCGGGATCATCGGCCTCACGGTGGCGTTTGAGGAGTTATGCCAGCACGTCACGATGGTAGAGCTAGACGAGGGAGTGGCTGCAGTCTGGAAAATGATTATCGACGGAGACGCTAATTGGCTTGCCGAACAAGTGGAAAACTTTCATCTAACGCCTGAAACAGTACGCTCGGTGTTGGCAAGCTCCGCTGACACTTTGAGAGAAAAGGCCTTTCGCACAATATTGAAGAATCGGGTTCTTCACGGCGGGATTCTTGCTCCTGGCAGCAGCCTGATGAAGCATGGGGAAAACGGTAAAGGAATCGCTTCTCGCTGGTATCCCAAGACACTCGCCCGACGGATCCGTGACATTATCAGGGTCAGAAACCGTATTCGTTTCATCGAGGGCGATGGAATGGAAGTTATCCGAAATAATGCACACCGGCCAGACGCAGTGTTTTTCCTCGACCCTCCCTATACCGCTGGGGGGAAAAAGGCGGGAGCGCGCCTTTATGCCTACCATACACTCGACCACCAGGAGCTATTCGAGCTTGCAGCGACAATCGCGGGAGACTTCTTGATGACGTATGACAACGCAGAGGAGGTCGAGAGAATGGCGCACCTCCACGGCTTTGACACAGAGGTAGTTCCAATGAAAAGCACTCATCATGTGGTAATGACAGAACTTCTGATTGGTCGCGACTTGAACTGGTGCAGGTAGGGCGGTCTTAGGTCAAAGCACTTCACATTCCCCAATAGGTATTCTTGCACTCACTATAGGTCGTCTTGCCTCATCTCACTCCTAGTGGCCGATAATCGGGATAGGAATATCGCTACCACTCCTCCCCCACCATATCCACAAACCGGCGCGATTCGAGTTCCAGGCCGCCTCAAACAGAGACTTACAGCACGCCGCGGCGGGCGAGGTTTTGGAAGAGGCGGTTGATGGGGCCGACGCGGCTGACTTTGATTTCCTTGATGCCCTTGTCTATCTCCCGCTCGTTCTCGGCCTTCGCCGCCAGAGCCGACTGGTACTTGACGGTCACCTCGTCAGCCGCGGCCTCCCAACGCTCGGAGAAGACCTGCACCTTCCCCCAGCTCGCTCCAGCCCACCCATTGCCTAGGGAGCACCTTCCGTGGCGGGCACTATACAGTTTACTTAAGTGTACTTATTGGTTGCGCGAGTGTCAATAACCTCAAGGGCCTATGCCTGGTTGCGCTCCAGGAATACTTATGGTATAATGCGTATGGCCGCAGAGATAAGTCGGCGGCTTTTCCTGCTCTGACCGAGTGAGTGGTCGGAGCCGTTAGTCCATAGGAAGAGGCAACCACAGATGGCAAAAGAACCACCTCTGTACGAATCAATGTACATCCTGACCCCGGATATATCCGAGGAAGATGCTGAGCGGGTCATCAATGCTCTTCACCAGTACGTAGAGAACAGCGGCGGTGAAGTAGTGTCGGATGAACTTTTTGGCCCCCGGCGGCTGGCTTATGAGATAGATCATTATACCGAAGGCATTTATCGGATATTGTATTTTCGGGGCGATGGGAGCACAGTTGACGAACTGCGGCAGGAATTCAACCTCGCTGATGAAGTGATTCGGGGGATGGTGGTGATGGCCGATCCCGACGCCATGTTCAGCGCCACTGAAGCTGTGGAGGAGCTTGAGGAGGTGGTTGTGTCAGCCGAGCCAGCCCTGCTCTCCGAGCCGGAAGTAGAACCTGCTGAAGAGGCAGAAGTCAGCGAGGAAGAAGAGGATGCTGAAGAAGATACCGTCTCCTCCGAGCCTGAGCCTTCGGAGCCGGACGAGGCGGCCGCGGAAGAGATACCAGAACCCTAGCCGGACGGACGCCAGCTAAGAAAGCGGGGTGGGACTGTGATAAACAACGTAGTATTAGTGGGACGTTTGGGCAATGATCCGGAGATGCGTTACACTGCCAGCGGCACTGCGATTACTAGCTTCCGGCTGGCAGTCAATCGTCCCCCCAGACGCGACGCTCCCGAGGGGCAGCAGGATCAGACTGACTGGCTGAACATCGTCACCTTCGGGACGGTGGCTGAGAATTGTGCTCAGTACCTGGACAAGGGTTCGCTGGTGGGCATTGAGGGCCGGGTCCAGTCGCGCAGTTGGCAGACCAATGACGGCCAGCGGCGTTACGCGGTCGAGATTAATGCCCAGCGGGTACAATTCCTCGAAAGCCGGCAGGAGGCCGAGCGGCGGCGCGCTGCCCGTCAGGAGCAACAGCCATCGCCCGAAGAAAGCCCACCCCCCCCGGAGGAGGAACTGGGAGCAGTTCCGGAAGGCGAAGATATCTTCGGCGACCAGTAGTCGCGGGTGCGCCGTAGCTACGGCGATGGCGCGCTACTCCACAGTCAACGTCCCGGTGCCGATATGGCCCAGCCAGCTACTCCTCAACTAGCTATAGGCCTGGATGTGGGAGGCACTACGTTTGCGGCGGGGGCATTTACTGCCGCGGGCGAACTGATAACTGACGGCGCCTGGGATACCCCTCCAAGCACCGATGCCAGCGTGGTGGTAGAGGCGCTAGCTAATGGCATTCAAGAAATACTGGCTACGACCGAGGTGGATATCGCCCAGCTAGCTGGACTGACGGTCGCCGTGCCTGGCGGTGTGGACACAGCCACCGGCGCCATCAAAGTCCTCCCCAACTTGCAGGTACTCAATGATTTCCGTATAGTAGAGACGCTGCGGGATAAACTTGGCGACTGCCCCATCTTTTTGGCCAATGATGCCTACTGTGCTACCCTGGGCGAGTTGCGCTATGGGGCGGGGCAACAGGTGGAGAACCTGCTTATGCTAACGCTGGGGACGGGCATCGGCGGAGGCATTGCTCTGCGTAATCAAGTTATACGCGGTCCCCGGCAGATAATGGGCGAAATCGGCCATATGATTATCGTCCCCGACGGGCCTAAATGCGGCTGTGGCAACACGGGCTGTTTTGAGGCGGTAGCCGGCAAACAGGCCATAATTGACCGGGCGCGGCGCAAGCTCCAGTATGGCCGCGAGAGCTGCATAGATGAACTTACCGGTGGCGACCCCGACCAGATAACTCCTCAGATAATAGCGGAGGCAGCCAGGCAAGGCGACGAGGTAGCTAGTGAGGTAATGAATGAGATTGGCTACTACATCGGCCTGGCGCTGTGCAACGCCATTGTTATGTGCGACCCCGACCTTATTGTCCTGGGCGGCGGCATCGCTGCTGCCGGCGAAGTCCTGTTCCAGCCGGTGCGCAGTACCGTCAAGTATCGCAGCCCCTACACCGGCTTTGACGTAAGCAACATTGTCCCGGCTAAGCTGGGCAATAAAGCGGGCATCTATGGAGCCGCCGCTCTGGTCTGGGACAGTTTAAGATAGCACTCAGTGGGGTTGGTTAGTGGATTTAACGTAAGAAATTGATACCAGAACAGCCCGAGTTTCGCCACTCGGGCTAAGGGCATTTTGCAATACTATCACCAAAATGGTAGACCCATTCCGGGAGCAACTACACCGCAAGATAGCTGAGGCCGACGAGTTTGCCGAGTTGCAGGCGGCCTTGGCCAGTCCCGGGGAGGCAGTGTGCATTGAGGGGGCTAGCGGTGCGGGGAAGGCCGGGCTGCTGGCCGCCCTCCTGGCTCCCGGGCAGGCTACTGCTCTAGTAATTACTTATGATGAGGATCGGGCCCGGCAGCTCGCGGGC
>JAUWJN010000031.1 GCA_030607655.1 bacterium | reverse complement strand
CGCCGGCGGTAGGAGTGATTTTATGGTGTACTCGCCGCCGTTCGGGACGATCCAGTGCCCCAATCCGAGGAGCAATCTTCTCTACCGCTGGTGTCAGCAGTAGGGCGAGCAGCAAAGCGACTATCAGCGCCACAAGCCAACTCACGATTATGGGTTCCGTTCCTTCTCAGCCGACCACTGCACCAGTTTGATCCCCGCTTCCACGAGCATCTCGCGGGCCAGTCCATCAGGATAGTCACCGGCAAAGACAATTCGCTTCACATTGGCGTTGATGAGCATCTTGGCACAGGTAACGCAGGGTTGGATAGTGCTATAGCAGGTTATGTCACCCTCCAGACTCACGCCATGCACGGCGGCCTGGACGATGGCATTCTGCTCAGCATGTAGCCCGCGACACAGCTCCTGGCGCTCGCCGGAGCCTATACCCAGCTTCTCCCGCAGGCAGCCGCCCAGCTCCGCACAATGAGCCATACCTTGCGGGGCGCCGTTGTAACCAGTAGCGAGGATATGGCGGTCCCGCACCAGGAGCGCCCCCACCTGGCGGCGCAGGCAAGTAGAGCGAGTGGCCACTACCCGGCAAATCCGCATAAAATATTCATCCCAACTGGGTCGGGACTGTTCAATTACTGTTGAGGTAGCCGCTGAGGTCTCTTCGCTCACTGCTCTGTCTCCTGGCTAGTGCCTAAGGCGGCTTCCAGGTCGGCGGCGACTTGGGCACGGCGCCGTTGGTGCCTGGGGTCCGGGGAAGGTTCGGTCTCCAGGAACACGCGGAGTATCTCCTTAGCTAGTCCCGCGCCTATCACTCGCCCCCCCATCGTTATGATATTCGCCGCGTTGTGGCTGCGAGCCATCCGCGCACTGTAAGTGTCGTGGCAGAGCGCCGCGTAAATCCCCTTGACTTTATTGGCAGCTATCGCCATACCTATGCCGGTGCCGCACATCAATATTCCCCGATCGGCTTCTCCCTCGCGCACCGCTATGGCTACTTGCCGGGCATAATCAGGATAATCGCACGGCTCGGCCTCAGCAGTCCCAAAATCAATTGCCCGGTGTCCCAAAGAGGTAATGACTTCCACGACGGCGGCTCGTAGGGGATAGCCGCCGTGGTCATTACCGATCGCAATACGCATAATGGTGCCTCCGTAATGCTAGCCTAGCCCAGAGAAAAGACCCCCTGCGCGCCAGGAGGCCTGTTCTATCACTCCCCCGACACTCGCTAGGGTGAGTGCGGAGCTTAACGTTAGAATTATTAGCCGGAACAGTTAGAGGGCCTCACTCATTTAGATCCTCTGCCCCGCCTCTTCCTGGATGGTCGACACCTTGGGCAGCCTCACACTAAACGTTGAGCCCTTCCCCACCTCACTCCACGCTAGCCATACCTCACCGCTGTGGGCTCGCGCTAGGTGGCGCACCAGATACAACCCAATGCCCGTACCCTTTATAGCCTTGCGAGTGGTATCATCATCTACCATCTGGAAGCGCTCAAATATCTTGTCCTTGTACTGTTCAGGTATCCCCAGGCCTTCGTCGGTGATGTCGATGCGGACAGTATCCCCTTCGTCTTCGCCACCGACTACAATATTGCCGCCCTCGGGAGAGTATTTCACAGCATTGCCTATCAAATTATCCAGCATTTGGCTAAGCTTATCAGCGTCGACCTGAATAATAGGGAAATCCTCGGGGATTCCATTTATTAACTCATGCCGAGTGCTATTGGTGTACTCCCGCTGGGTGGTAAGTACGTTCTGCGCTATTTTCCTAACCTCTATGGGGGTAATTTGCATATCCAAGGCCCGGCCCGACTCGATACGCGAGACATTCAGCAGGTCATTAATAAGCCGGGTAAGTCGGTCACATTCCTGGTCAATGATGTCATAGAATTCATGGCGAGTATCACCGTCGTAAAGGCCATCAGTGTCATCTATTAACGTGGAGATAAAGCCCTTAATAGAAGTCAGCGGCGTGCGCAACTCGTGGGACACCGTGGAGACAAAGGCAGTCTTCATCTGCTCAACGCGCCGAATATCAGTAATGTCGCTGAAGATCGCGACTACATTCTGAATTTGCCCATTGCTGGCCGTCATTAGACTGGTTTCCACTTTGTAGGTGCGCTGGTCTACCTCCGAGTTGACCTCACACTGCATTTCATCTTTGTTTTGCAGGGAGTTGGACAGCAATTCAGCAATTTGCTCATTAGTAACCACTTCCGAAAGTGGCTTGCCTTCGTAGCCATCAGAACTCAAGCCCAGCATCTGACAGGCCGCCTTGTTTATCAAGCGGATATCCCCGTCAGCACTAACCACTATCACCCCGGCCCGGATAGTTTCAAAGGTCTGTTCCAGACGTCGCTTTTCCTCGCTTAGTTGGATATACAATTGGGCGTTAGAGATAACCGCGGCGGCCTGCTCGGCCAGCATCTCCAGTAGGCGCATGTCATCATCGTTGAATTCCTGTTCATACCGCTTGTTGCAAATATGCATTACCCCGATGACGCGCTCGTGGACTACTCGTTCCTCCTCGTCACGCTCTTTGATGGTCAGCGGCGCGCAGATGCCGTTACGGATCCGTAAGAGGGAGACAACTTCCGGCAAAGCACGCGGATCATTGAGCGCATCATTATACAGTGCCGACTCTCCGGTCCGATACACCAGGCCTGGGATCCCTTGGTCGGGACCTATCGCTAGTTGGTTGGCCTGCTGTTCAGTAATTCCTAACGCCGGAGGTAATATCGTTAATTCCTGCGACTCGGCCTGGTAGAGCATTATCAAGACCTTCTCGGCCTGAACAATCATAGCAACTTTATTGATAAGCCGCCCTAGAGTATGCCTCAACTCCGGGCGAGTAACCACTATGGAGGGCATCTCCGCCATTATTCTGACGGTATTCAATTCGCCTTCCAGGTCCCTTATCTTGCTCTGCAGCTCGCCTACCACCAGCTGATAGCGCTCTATCTCCTTGCGCAGTGTATCAGCATCTTCAGGAAAAGTCTGATCTGGCATTACTCCATCTGTCCTCCTTAGGCGCCCCCTGCTTTCTTAACCACCGTTGGAACTTAAAGCTGTTGACAATCCTAACCGGTTGGCATTCGGCTTGGCTTTGACATCACAGTGCTTCTTCAGCGTGAGTTACCGACTACTTAGCCTCCCCGGCGGGCCTCGCGGCTGCGGCGCAGTTCGCTCTGGCGTTGATTACTTTGCTTCATGAACTCGCTTAAGCGCTGTTCGAAGTCTCTAGAGGGCGCCGAACGGCGCGCCACTCTCGGCTTAGAACCACCTTCCGAAGGAGGGTTGGCTTTCTTGATAGACAATTCAAACCGCCCCGGTTCCTTTTCGGCCATCACCAGCACCTTTACCAGGTCTCCCTCATGTAAGTACTCGGCTATATCTGTAACGTATTCATCGGATATCTCGGAGATATGAACCAAGCCTGTCTGCTCCTCAGGCAGCGACACAATAGCACCATAGGGCAGAATTTTGCTTACTGTGCCCTCCACTATCTCTCCGCTCGACTCCATCATACTATCTGCCTCCAGTCGTAATATCTAACTCTCACTGCCCACCACAATGAGTGGTCATTATCTGCTAATTATATAGTAACTCATATCAGGTGTCAACCCACCACCCTAACAGGAGCTCACCGCTGAGGAGAGACCCCCAATAGCCCAACAGCCTACGGCGAGGATGCGCGGGGTCTCTCTCTACCTACAACTTCCGCCGAACCTATCCGGCTTAGCACGGCAAATATAATCAGGTTTAAGACTGCGCCGCCGTAGACGGTGATATTGTTGTTATGAAGCTGATGCAGCAAGTCCCAGTTGGGGATGCGCAGCCGATAGTTCATATTCAACGTTCCCATCGCCACGAGAATAACCCAGACCCACAATATTCTAATATCCTGGATGAGCCATATGGTAGCCAACATAGCGGGGTAATAAATATAGCGCTCATGCATCATAGTCATAAAAACAAACATACCCAGGTACGCTACTGTCAGGCTGATCCATAGCGAGTTGTCACCACCTCGTCGCCACTGCACTATGCACGCCCAAAGATAAGCCCCCCCCCCGAGCAGTAGCCCCCAGGTCAGATAAGTTAGGCCGGCTAACTTTTGGTATTGGCTCTCAAAGAAGCCCGCGAATGCCCAGATGTTGAAGGCATTAAGCGAAGTAAAGCTTACATTCTCACCGCTCTTTTGCCCGAGCAGTTTGCCGACCACCATACCCACCGGCTTGCCCACCAGGAAAGGAGCCACCAGAACCACTACCAGTACGATTGCCGCCAGCAACGCCAGCGCACTGCGCCGCCATTTTACCTTCTGATAGCAAGCTATCATCAGAAGAGGCAAAGCTACCACCGCCTGAAGTTTGATGAGGACAGCCAGGGCCCCCAGACATAGGCTCAGATAAGGACGATTGCGCTGGCAGGCAACCACCGCGCCGATCAGGGGAAGCAGTACCAGCGATTCAAATTGCCCCCAGATGGCGCCATCAAATATCATAACCGGATTCAGCGCGATCAAACTGCCGTACAGAAGCTGTTGGCGTAGCGTTCTATGCTTCAGAAAAGCAAAGTAGACTAGCAGCAGGATCCCCAAATCCGCCAGTATGGGGAGGGCTTTAACGAGCATGCGGAAAGAGAGACTGCCGGGGATTAATTCTCCTCCTACGCCGGTCCAAAGCGCTCCCGCTGCGCCCAGGATATATAGCATAGCCGGCGGATAGCACGAGCCGGCATAGTCTGTCTTCTGGTAGTAGTCAAACCCCCAGGTAAGAATACCTATACAGAAGCCCTCATTAGCAGCTTCGTCCCCGGAATGTCCCGGATGCGGGGCTACCGCCAGCCGCACGATGACTGCCACCGCCAACAATACTAGCAACGGCCAAATTGGTTTTCGCCGTGTCTGATTCATCGTGGCAAACTTCCGAGCTTACAGCGGGTTATTGATTGTCAACAGACAAGGGCAAGACTGAGCGAGCAGCGGTTACAAGGATTGGCCTAGCTTTCTCGCTTCGGCCAGCAGCTCCGGATGGTTTTCTACCTCCCCCGGATCGCCCACACCATCAGCGATTATCTGCCCCGCCCACTCCATCTTCAGCCACTTGGCCCCATAACGCAACGGTGCCAGTACCGCGTCAACATAGCCGGCATTAGGGTCAGCCATCGCCAGAGCCACTAGCATCTTTTTGCCCGCAGTTAGGTCTCTGAGCCGTTGGCCGCCGCGCTGGTACAGCGACCAGCGATCAATAAACAGCTTCATCAGGCCACTGATACTGAACCAGTAGACCGGTGAGCCCAGGATCGCCACGTCCGCTGCCACTATCTTATCAATGAGTTCATCGGCCACGTCCTGGCGAGGGTCAGTCCAGTCCAACTCGCCGCCATATACGGCGTCAATGGGAGTCAGAGCATAGTCAGCCAGATAAATCTTCTCTGCCTGATGTCCGGCCTCCGCCGCGCCGGCCAGGATTTCGTCCACCAGCCGATCGGTATTACCACCCTTGCGGGGACTGCCGATGAAGGCAACAATTTTCACTACCAGCACCTCCTGTGTTCATAAGCGCTCAGCGGCGCGCTGGGCCTCCTCCTGGGCGATTTGGGCCCACAGAGCAAAGCGCTTAGGCTCGTTATTGCAGGTGTGAGTGTCCTTCAGGATCATCTCCAATATGCAGCCGCGGGTGATTTCCAGGGTCTCCCGGATGTAGCTGCGCACGGCGTCAGGATCAAACTGGACGGCAGCGATATAGGACGGATTGGGTTTCCACGAATAGATGTATTTGTCCTGCAGGCTCTCGGCAGATATCCGACGCTTAGCCCAGGGGCTGACGGAGATGCGCCGCAGGTTGGGCACCCGGCGCTTGAGTATCTCCAACCGGTCGTGGAGCGGTTCACAGCAGCCAAAGCAGGTCAGCCCAAAGCGCTCCAGAAAAGGCAGATGATATTCCAGGACAAACTCATCCCACATCGCCGGCGACAGCCCCACCGCTTCCTGCGCCTCGCCCGTGCCCCACATATCCCGGTAGCGCACATGGCGGCCATCAAAATCAGGCCCCGGCAGCTCATTGCTGAAGCCCAGCCCGCCGGAGCCGACGTCATCGTTGTCGCTATTGAGACTAAACAGCCCTTGCTGTTCCAGCCAGTCCATCCACTCCAGCTTCATGTTCAATAGTTTGCGCATCGCTGGGTGGGTAAAGGCGGGGTCGTCCACCATATCCCACATCATCTGCTCTATCCCCCGCAGAAAGGCCCAATCCCCCGTCAGCCACAGCGACCAGAACCAGCGCTGCACCAGTTCGACGCGCAGCAGGCCGTCAAATATCTCCTCAGCGCGCTCCAGATTGCGCTGGGTAGCCTGGTAGTCTATCTGCGTGCTCGGCACCCGGAGCTTGTCCAGGTCCGACTTCTCCTTGATGGGCGAGTCCCAGCGGTAGGCGCCCTGCTCGTCATCCGATTCAATGACCCAAGCGCCCACTCCCCAGCCCGTGTTGGGTGACTGCGTATCCCACAGGTACATGGCGCTTTCCGTATCCGGCTCGATGACCTGGTCGCCCACAGCCCACCCATTAGTGGCGTACACATAGCCCACTTGGAGCCGGTCGTCCAGCACCCGATCGTCCTGGAAGTGCTCCCCGGCGTACAGCCGCCGGCGCAGCTCGCGCTCCCAGCCCCGCAGCAGCGGGTCCTGACATTGAAGTTGGCTCTCGGGCAGAAGCTCCCCCCAGGAGTTCTCCGGATAGATCAGCACCAGCGGCTTGGTCGGCTGCAGAGCATTGTGCTTATACCACATCTGCCGCCTATTATTCTGCTCCGGCCGCACCGCAACTTCTGCCACCTTCTCCGCCAGCTCCCGCAAGATAACTTCGTCGTTCTTTACCATACTATTACCTCAATTGGGTAATCTAACAGGTCGTATCGGCGTGCCGTATAGCCCTGGACGCTATTGCTGCGTTACGTACTACCCATAGCTCTCAAACAGCCTTCCCCAGCCGGTCTCGGTGCGGATTTTGTCGGCGCGCTTGCTGCCGACGCACGGATACCACAGGACATCGTGATAGAGGCGAGAGGCAGCGTATGACCAGGGCACTATACCCGTGCGCAGCAGCAGCTTTTCAAAGGGCTTCAGCCAGCCGTGGTAGATGCACTTCTGGCCGCGGCTGGCAAATGTGTCCCCCACCTCAAAGCCCCAATCCTCGTGGGCAATCTCCTCGTCACCGACCACCTCGATCTCGCGGGGGTCGCCGATGCCCAGGCCCCGCTCGTGCGCCAGGCGGATATAGTCGAGACGCAGCGGGTCAAAGCCCATAATCTTGGCGGCGATGGCGTCAATGGCCACCTGGTCGGCGCTGGCCAGCAGGACATTCTTGACATGGGGAATCATACAGCGCGGGCCGGGGCCACTGCCAGCAATGGTGCCATCCATCACCGCAAATAGGCCCGGATGAATCTCCTGCTGGATGGTTAGCAGATCCACCAGGGACTCGTGAATGCGGGCGTGACACCAGTGCCGATTATTATTCAGCAACCCGCCAAAGGCATTCTTCATCGCCCCGGTGGTGGTAGTGAATACGTGGGTCTTGACGGTAGGCAGATGGATGGCACTTTTGCCGACGAACATTTTGGGGATTTCGATGCCGTCGGGAAAAATGTCAGGCAGGCAGAGCATCTCCCCCTGGGGCTCATAGATTATCCATTCTGCCTCCGGCTCGTAGAGCCACACAAATTCCAGCCCGTGCCTGTCGGCCACCGAGACCAGATGATTGTGGACCGAACCCAGTTTGGGGTCCACTACCACAGTGGCATTTTGTGCGGGAATGAGTTGTTCGGGCCTCCAGCCGGCCTTGAGCATCGCCTGGGTGACCCCATCAAACTGCCAGGGAGTTGTGGAGCAGGCGGGATAATAATGATGCCAGGAGATATTTATCTTCAGGAGGGTATCAACCCCCGCCGGCAGAGCCTGGGTATAACCAGCCAATTCCATTAGCCGCCCCATATCGTCAATGACTGTCTCCGGCTGTGTCCACAGGGCGGCTACCTTGCCCCGAAGACTATTCCTGGTTTCCGAGGTTGAAAGTTGTTCCGTCATATCTACCGTCCTCCTAGTCAGCTTTCCCATTCCAGTGTTGCCCTTTGTACCCCACGTAGATTTATTATACCGACACTGGCGAAGGCTGGTCAACCTTCGCCGATCGCGAATTCACTCGTTGCATCCAATCCTGTCACTGCAAGGGCACTTGACTCTTATCCAGTACTACTATATAATGAAAATGTTAAGAGTTCTTTGGGGGGGCCCACTCATAGTGTGATATGATTCCAACCCTACTTCCCCGGGGCCTATTGCTGGTCCCCGGTTCATTAGTTAATATTGCAGCTTGATTGAAGGGAGGCAGGTAAATGAGGAAATCGCTAATAGTCGTAGTAGTCGTGGCTTTAGGTCTGCTAGCAGTGATGCCAGCAGCCTGGAGCCAGGAAGGTACGCCTAACCTGAAGCCCGCCAAGACCTGGCAAGGACCTACGGTGTGGCAGGGCGAGGCGCGTACTTTCCGAGGTGGGGGTAACACCATCTGGAGCCTGGGCATGCGAGGTGAGGTCAACCGCAAGACGGAGGCCGATGTGAGTTTCCTGGCGTGGAGTACCAAAGGCCGCGATCCCATCGGCGGACTGGGTGGGTCTATGAGTGCGGTGCGGGCTTCCAAGCTAAACTTGATTACTGTCGGGGTGAAAAGGCGCATTTCCGGAGCTGGTGCGCGGCACACGGTGTCGCTGTTTCCGGCACTGGAGATAGCCACATCCGGACCCATCGGCACCAACATGCAAACCGGTGGCTATGCCCAGGAAAAGAGGGCCATTCCCTCTATTGGCCTTCCCATCTGCTGGAAACGTGGCGCCACCCGCTGGATATTGGAGCCTAAAGTGGCCTGGTTTGACAGCAGCATGCCCGACAGTGTGGGCGGAGTGACGCAGGGATTTGGCCGGGTGATAGGTATAGGCTTGGGTGTAGTAACACCGATTGACGCGCATGATGACTTCATCGCCGATGTGCTGGTTGTGGTGGACGGCGACAATACTCTAGATGAGAACACTAATCTACCCGACACGGAGCTGGTATGGAGTGCGGGGATTCGCTGGACCCACGGCGGCGAAAAGCCGACGGTAATTGACCTATTCGTCACCAACAGTGCCGGACCGACGACGGCCACTTCGCTGATAGGTGCCCCGGATAATTCGCGGGGACTGGGTGTACGAGTTGAACACGAATTCTAAGACTGCCGGCACCGGCAAAAGGAGGCTAAAATGATGAATGGTAGCAAGACCGAAGTGAAGTATCTGGTAATTGCTTCGCTGGTGGCAGCGGCACTGGCTATCGCTGGCTGCGGCGGAGGGTTCGCTCCCACGTTGCCGTCGCCGGAGGGAGAGATCAATCAATCTCAGAACACCTTCACTGTCCAAATTGGCGACCAGTTCGTCCTCGACGCCGTGGAGGGCGACTTTGAAGTCTATGACCGCGAGACAGATGCGGACCCCTGGGTTCGCCGCCAGATCTGGAAGTTCGAGCCGCCTTCGCAGCAGCAGTTCAGTCAAGCCAACGTCTGCCTGGTACTCGACTGCAGCGGCAGCATGGGTGGCCAGAGATTTACCGATATGAAGAATGCTGCCAAACTGTTTGTATCGCTGATGCGAACCGACGATATGACCGCCATCGTGAGGTTCTCCAGCGACACTGACGTCTCAGTTGTCCAGGCCTTCACTAGCAACCAATCTGCCCTGAACACGGCGATAGACAGTATGCCACTGGGCAACATGACGGCCCTTTACGATGGTATCGGTCTGGGTATCCAGACGGTGGACGCTCTAGTCCGGGCCGGGGTGAAGGCGGTAGTAGCCCTAACCGATGGCCAGGAGAACGACAGTGTCAACTATACCACTCGCGCTTCGGTTATCAGCGCAGCCACCGCAGTTGGTATCCCGGTGTACGCGATTGGCTTCCAAGTCCCCTATCAAAGCTACGCCGATGACATGGAAGCTATCGCGGTGGGCACTGGCGGACAATTCTGGGAGCCGGCGACTGCTCAGGAACTAGAAGATGCCTTCCAGCAGATCTCGGAGATCGTGCAGGCTGGCTATACCATCGGGTGGTACACCACCATACTGTCCGGCCAGAGTGGTATAGTGAAGTTCATCTGCAACAAAGTCTCACCGCCGGAAGAGATAGTAATGAACTTCACGGTGCCCTAACTCTTAGGGCCCCAGCCGTTGATTAACTAGCGCCATCGGGCGATACGGCGCCGGCGTGGGGAGTATATGGTGCCCCGCGGCGAGTTGTTACAAGTAATGGCCACAGGTATCCAGTCCCTTGTGGAGGGATTCCTGTGGCCTTTCTTTATGGTAACCGTGTCCGCGAAGAACTCTTGACCGCGGGAGGAATGCCGCAGTGGACAGGAATTAGTATTGCCCGCGGTGAAGGTAAATAAAGTGAACTGTTATGCCGCCGCAAACTGAAAATAAGGAACAGCAGCGCCAGCGCGCGCAACACATTTGTGAGCATCTGAACAAGGAATATCCTGGTGCTACTACCGCCTTGAACTGGAGCAATCGCCGCGAGCTGTTGGTCGCGACTATTCTGTCCGCCCAGTGCACCGATGAGCGTGTTAATAAGGTCACCAAGACGTTGTTCCCGAAGTATCCGACCGCCCGGGACTACGCCGAGGCACCGATTGAAGAACTGGAGCAGGACATCCGGCCCACCGGCTTCTTCCGCAACAAAGCCAAGAGTATCCGCGGGGCGGCGCAGATGATTGGCGAGCAGTTCGGGGGGGAAGTTCCCGACAATATGCAAGATATGCTCAAACTTCCTGGGGTGGCCCGCAAGACAGCAAACGTAGTGTTGGGTACTGCCCTGGGCAAGCCTACGGGAATTGCAGTAGACACCCACGTAAAGCGGCTGGCGGGACGGATGGGCCTGTCCGACGAGAAGAATCCCAACAAGATTGAGCAGGATCTGATGGCGTTAATTCCGCAGCAGGATTGGATTGATTTCGGCCACACGATGATTTGGCACGGTCGGCAGGCATGCACCGCCCGTAAGGCCAGGTGCGATGAATGCTGCTTAGAAGACTTGTGCCCGAAGATCGGAGTCGCCCCCTATTGAGTAGGCCATCACTATCTACGCCGAATCGCAAGAGAAGAGGAGTAGACGTGTTTGCCTTGGTATCATACGACCCGATTCGTATCTAGACCCCTATTACGAGCACTTATCGGGGTCAGGACGGAAGGTATAGAGTCCACATGTGACGAAATTAGTAATGTCTACAGTTCACATGCCAATAGAACGTGTGAATAGCGAAAGGAAGCAGGGGATAGGCCATGTATACGTCATTTCAAGTCAGTGATTTCCGGTGCTTTAGCCGGCTGAGGATTGATGAGCTAGAATTGGTGAATTTGATAGCCGGCAAGAACAATGTTGGCAAGACAGCGCTACTTGAAGCGTTGTTCGTGCACAGCGCAGCGCCAAACCCAGAGCTCGTACTTCGGCTGGACGCATTGCGGGGGATCACGGAATTGAGGATTAGGTTTCGACGAGTCCAAGAAACCTTGTGGGAATCCTGGTTCAGGGAGTTTGATACCTCGAGGGTGATTGAGCTGGTCGGGGAGTACGGCAGGGGGCGTCGTCGCACGGTCAAGCTCAGCACAGTATCCGAGGCAGACGCTGTCGATGTGCATCTTGACCGCCTATTCCCACCTGAAGATGATCAAATGGCTTTGTCAACGGAAGCGGTTGCAAAAGTGCTCCAGGTGTCGTACGAAGATCAGGGCGAGAAGCCGGAGATGCGTTACCTCAAGATTGAGGGTGGTCGCATCCGCATTCGACCCCACCCAGCTCCTCCCGCCGCACCCGCGTACTTCCTAGCAGCTCAGGAGCGGCCCGACTTGGAAAAATTGGCCGAGCGCTTTGGGCAGCTCGAGATGAATAAGCGACAAGACGTGCTGAAAGATGCCCTGAAGGTGATTGAGCCCCGGCTGAAGGAGTTAAGCGTAATACTAACCGGGGGAAGACCCATCATACATGGCGACATAGGATTGCAGCGCTTGGTGCCGCTGCCCTTGATGGGCGGCGGCATAGCACGGCTTGCGACCCTGGTGTTGGCGATAAGCGATGCAGAGAACGGGGTTGTCCTGGTTGATGAGATAGAGAACGGAATCCACTATTCAGTGTTGCAGAATATGTGGCGTGTGGTTGCGCAGGCGGCGCGAGAGTCCAATACGCAGGTGTTCGCGACCACTCACAGCTTGGAGTGTATCAACGCGGCCCACCAAGTCTTTTCGGAAGAAAGACCAGAGGATTTCCGGTTGCACCGACTCGATTCGGATTTGGACGAGATCCGCGCCGTAGCCTATGGCGCAAGCTCCCTCAGCGCGGCCATCGACAGCGACCTGGAGGTCCGGTGATGGCCAAACGCTGGGATCCGGAAACCATTGACCAGGACTACCTATTGGTTGGCGAGGGAATTGACGAACAGAAGTTCTTCGAGAGCCTGGTGAAGCATGTTGGATTGCGCAATATTCAGGTAAAGGCAATGGGCGGAAGGGACCAGCTAAGAAGCAACTTGGACGAGCTCCGGAAAACCCCGGGCTTCAGCCGGGTTCGCTGTCTGGGCGTGACTAGGGATGCCGATGACGACCCTCATGGAGCATTCCAAAGCGTTTGCACTGCTCTACAAAACGCGCAGTTGCCCGTACCCACTGCTCCATTGGAGCGCACGGCGAGGAAACCGCACGTCGTCGTGTTCATTCTGCCGCGGCCGGACCAACCAGGAGCCATAGAAGATCTCTGCTTAGAATCGCTGGAGCAGACTCCAGTGATAGAGTGCGTTGAGGGATACATTGAATGTCTCAAGGATAACGCTTGCTTAGAGTGCAATAGTGAGTCAAAGGCGAGTGTGCACACTTTCCTCGCGTCGCGACGTAAGCCTGAGTGGCGTTTGGGCGAGGCAGCCTGCGGAGGTTGCTGGGATTTCGACCACGAAGCGTTCACCCAATTGCGCGACTTCCTGGCAACTTTGGTGTCAGAGGGTTGACAGAATGTCAGCCCCTGGGCTTCACCATTCTGAGTCTATCAAAAGCTCAGCGGAGGTGCGAAGATGAACGAAATAGGCAAGTTACTGACGGCGATGGTGACGCCTTTTGATAATCAGTTGCAGGCGGATTATGATCGGGCGGCGGAGCTGGCGACGAAGCTGATACAGGAGGGTAATGACGGGCTGGTAGTCTCTGGCACTACCGGGGAGTCGCCCACCTTGAGTGATGAAGAAAAGTTACAGCTTTACCGGGTGGTCAAGGAAGCGGTGGGCGATGCCACTGTCATTGCCGGCACCGGCAGTAACGATCACGAGCATACCAT
>JAUWJN010000163.1 GCA_030607655.1 bacterium | reverse complement strand
GAGCCAAACCGTAGCAGCTCACGCTGCTCTTCGGTCATTCCCACTTCCTGGGCCAGCTCATCAGCCAGGTGAGTTACCCGCTCGGAGTGACTATAAGTAGCGCTGTCCTTGGCCTCAATGGCTCGGGTTAGAGCGCGGACCGTCTCGTAGTAGTTACGGCGGATGTCCTCATACAGTTCGGCATTTTCAATCGCGATCGAGGCCTGATGGGCACAGGCAGTCAGCAGGTCAACTTCGCGCTGGGAAAATCGGTGTTTAATTCGGGCGTAGACCCGCACTACGCCTAGGATTCTCTCTTTGGTCTGCAAGGGAACAGTTAATAGCGAGGTCAGACCGGCCTGGCGAGCAGCCTCGGGGTACTGAAACCGCGGGTCCGAGCGGGCATCGTATATCTGCTCCGCCTCGCCGGTTAGCACCTGTTTGTCCAGCGGACTCTCGGGCACCGATACTGGTCCCTTTTCCCAGTATTCCTGGTTCAAGCCGGCCGTGGCCGCCAACTCCAACTCGCCGCTCTCCTCATTGAGCAGGCGAATACTGCTGGCCTTAGCATTCATTACCCCCATCGCATGCTCGGTGATTAAGTTCAGCACCTGGCGGAGCCGCAGCGTAGAGGTTACGCTGCGGGCCACATCATAAAGAGTATGCGCCTCAGTGGCCCGCCGCCTGAGCTCGTAAGCGGCCCGGGAGCCAACAAAAGCGATGACAAAGAACATGCCCGCCCGCACCAGTACATCAACCAGAGACTGAGCAATGCGCCCCTCGGGCCCGACGGCGGCCGGCACCCACGAACTGCAGGCTAGTGCCGCGATCATAGCGACCAAAATGCCGCCATAATCGCCGAAGACCATGGCCGCGTAAATGATGGGCAGATAGTAGAAATGGACTGTGAAGCCGTCGGTGCCAGTAACGTAGGTTAGGATAGTGATGCCGACTAGGGCCACGGCCAGTCCGATAATGGAGATAATTATTGCAGCCGGTTTGGCTTTTTTCACGGCGATGATTCTCCCTTTCAGTTATCAGGGCGAGCCGGTGGTGACTATCTGCCGGCGTCAACCTTCACTTCTTGAATCTTACATAACAATCGCGCCTGGTGCCCGGTGCGGTTAGATTTGTGTCGCTGAGCCAGTAATTTGCTATCCTAAGCAGCCTAGCGCACAGTGCTGCCCGGCGGGCATTCGCGGTTGGTGGTGACCACGGCGATAGGCTCCTCGTCCCCTACCGCTAGAATCATGCCCTGGGACTCAATACCCCGAATGGTAGTCGGCTCTAGGTTAGCCACTAGGATGACCCGCTGATTTAGCAGCTCCCGCGGGTTGAACTGGTCGGCCAAACCGGCCACTATCTGGCGAGGCTGGTCCTCCCCGATATCTACCAGCAGGCGCAACAGTTTATCGGCGGCGGGCACCCGGTGAGCCTCTACTATCACGCCTACCTTTAGCTCTAGCTGGTTAAACTGGTCAATAGTTACCGTTGTGCCCGCTGGGGGCTGCGCACTGGGCTGGTCGTTATCAGCCGGTTTAGCGCGCGCCGGCAGGCGGCTGAGACTGCGCTTGACGTCAACGCGGGGAAAGATAGGCTTGCCGCGCCGAATGTGTATGCCGGGCGGTAATTGTTGGGCCTGGCAGGCGGCCCAGGTCTGGCTGGTCCCCGCCGCTTCCAATCCCAGTTGCTCCCTAATCTCGTCAGCAATGGCGGGCATAAACGGCCCAATCATTATGGCGATCACTCGGATGCAATCCAACACATCATACAAGACCGCCTCCAGCTCCACCAGTTTGGCGTCCTTATAAAGATTCCAGGGCGCGCGCTCATCCAATAACTTGTTACCAGCGGCAATAAGCTGCCAAATCGCCTCCAGCGCGGCGCGGAAATCAATCTGGGCCATTGCCTCCTCCACCGCGGTGCGTGTGATATCAATCTGGTCAGCTAGTTCGCCGGCCCCAGGGCCGGGCTGCGGCACCCTGCTGTCCAGGTAGCGCTCCATCAGGGGGAGGGTGCGATTGAGCAGGTTGCCTAGATCGTTGGCTAGGTCAGCGTTAAAGCGGGTCAGCAGCGCCGGCCAGGAGAAGGAGCCATCCAGGCCAAAGGGGACCTCCCGTAGTAGGAAATACCGGAGGCTATCAACGGCCACGGCAGTAGTAGCGTCAGAGATATTCACCAACTGGCGGGCTATTTCGTAGGGATCCAGTACGTTGCCCTTGGACTTGCTCATTTTATCGCCCTCGTCGGTTATCCACCACCCGTGGGCAAATATGGTCTCGGGCAGGGGCAAATCCAAAGCCATAAGCACCGCGGGCCACAGGGTGCCGTGAAAGCGGGTGAGAATGTCCTTGCCTATCAACTGCACCTGGGGGGGCCACCAGGTCTGAAAATATTGGTCATCAGGGTAGCCCACTACGGTCAGATAATTGGTCAGGGCGTCCAGCCATACATATATTGACTGGCTGTCATCAGTAGGGACGGGTATGTCCCATTCGGTACGGGCACGGGTGACACAGGCATCACGCATGCCCCCTTCGATAAAGGTCCGCACCTCATTGCGTCGCGACGAAGGCATTATGAACTCAGGATGTTCTTCAATGTAGCGTAGCAGCCGGTCAGCATACTGGGAGGTGCGGAAGAAATAGGCCGGCTCGGCTACCTCCTCGACCTGGCGGCCACATTGGGGGCAGGCTCCATCCTGTAACTCACTCGCCGGCAGATAGGTCTCGCAGGGCACGCAATACCAGCCCTGGTACTGGCCGACATATATCTCGCCACTGTCCACCAATCGCCGGAAAAGGTGCTGCACCACCTTTACGTGGTTAGGGTCGGTGGTGCGGATAAAGCGGTCATAGTCAATATGCAGCCGCTCCCACATCAACTTAAAGGCCTCCACTACCTCATCAGCAAATTCCTGCGGCGCCATATCCCGAGCGGCGGCGGACCGGGCCACCTTCTGGCCGGGTTCGTCGGTGCCGGTAGTGAATAGTACCTGCTCCCCACGCAGCCGATGATAGCGGGCCAGACAGTCCGCAGCGATGGTAGTATAGGAGTGACCGATGTGCGGCCGATCATTAACGTAGTATATCGGAGTAGTGATATAGAACGTTTCAGTTGAGCGATTCGCGGGCGCCATTGGGTTCCATCCTGCCATCAAATCTTACCTACGGCTAGTTATTCTTCGTCGGCTTAGAGACTTCCTCTTGTAACGGGCTGACTTCACTAACAGGCACCTCCACCTCTTTCCCCTCATCTACTCTGACCACTAATCTCTGCTTTAGCAGTAAGCGATTCATTACCTCACCGGAACCGTAGGGGGTCATTACTGACGCCCCCACCGGCGGCAACTTCTTCTCAAGTTCAATGTAGCTATCGTGCTCGAAGCACAGGCAACACATCAGCCGGTCACAGACCCCGCTGATATTCTCGGGGTTTAGGGAAAGGCCCTGGTCTTTGGCCAACCGTATGCCTACTGATTCAAAGCCACGCAAAAAGGTAGTACAACATAAGGGGCGGCCACAGCGGCCCACCCCCCCCAAGAACTTAGCCTCATCACGTACGCCGATCTGGCGGAGTTCGATGCGACAGTGGAAGGTCTGGGCCAGGTCCTGGACTAGCTGGCGGAAGTCCACGCGGCTCTCAGCAGTGAACGAGAAGGTAAGCTGCTTGCCATCCAGGGTATAGTCAGCCTCCACCAGCTTCATATCCAAGCCGTGGGTGGCGATTTTTCGCGCGCAGATCTCAAAAGCTTTCTGCTCCTTTTCTTGCAGGCGCCGCTCCCGGTGCACATCGGCGCGCGTAGCTTTGCGGACCAGCGATTCGGCCGGTGGGGCTTCGCCCTCTTCTAGTTGCTCCCGCACAAAGACCACCTGGCCGATGTCGGTGCCCTTTTCGGTCTCGGCTAAGACGAATTCGCCCGGCTCCACTTGCAGCCCATGGGGGCGGAAGTAGTAAACTTTGCCACTGCGGCGGAAGCAAACGCCCACCGCCGCCGGCTCTTGACTGTCATCAACTTGATCAGACATCTATGGTCACTAGCCTTCCCACATCGCCTATGCGCTTATGAAGATAGGGTCGGTTGGTCCACGGTCGCCACCGGGTGCCGCGCCCGGTCCAACAGTCGCCCGAGCAGTTCCTGAACTACGGCCAGGAGAAAATCGGCTCCCTGGCTTTGATAGCCAAAGGCGAGCTGCTGCGGCCCAAAGGTGACTTGCGGCAGTTTCGACCTTGCACCCCGACGGGCCTGGGTGCGTGTAGGCTGATACAAGCCCCGCAACAGTTGCACCTCGCGGGCCGACAGGCGTCCTTGGGCGCTAAGGCGGATAATGATTCGTCCGCCCTCCGCACTGATATCGGCCACTGCTGCCTCGCGGCACTGTAACTTGAGCTGGGCAATTTGCACCAGATTCTGCACCGGGGGCGGCAACGGCCCGTAGCGGTCTGCCAGCGCCGCCACTAAATCATCAATTTCCGGCTCACTGTCCACGACCGCCAATTGTCGGTACAGGGCAATGCGTTGATTTTCACTAGGCACATACGCAGCGGGAATAACTGCCTCCACGGGCAGGTCAACCGCCGGTTGGCCCTCAAGGTCGCTGACCTTCTCTCCTTTTAGTATCTTAACCGAATCCGCTAGCATTCGGCAATACAAATCCAGTCCTACCGCCGACATATGCCCGCTCTGCTCGCGGCCCAGGATATCCCCGGCCCCTCTAATCTCCAGGTCGCGGAGGGCCAGCTTGAAGCCGCTGCCCAACTCGCTGAACTCCTCAATGGCCTTTAAGCGTTGTTCAGCTTCTAAAGTCATCCGCTCCGGATACTGGTACAGCAGATAAGCATAGGCCTGCCGATTGGAGCGACCTACCCGACCACGCAACTGATAAAGCTGAGCCAACCCTAATTTGTCCGCCCCATCTACTATTATAGTATTAACGTTCGGGATGTCCAAGCCATTTTCGATAATGGTAGTGCAGACCAGGACATCAAATTCTTCGGCATAGAAGGCGAGCATTACCTGCTCCAGGTCTTCTTCGGGCAACTGACCGTGTGCTACGGCCACCGTGGCCTCGGGAACCAACCGCTGCAGGCCGGCGGCGATATGACTAATTGACTTCACCCGATTGTGCACAAAATATACTTGCCCGCCCCGGGCCAATTCCCGCCGGATAGCCTCCCTGATAAGGTCGTCGTCGCGCTCTCTGGCAAAAGTTCGGATGGGCATACGGCCCTGGGGTGGGTCGTTTATCAACGATACGTTGCGAATACCGGAGAGGGCCATATTAAGGGTGCGCGGGATGGGCGTGGCCGTCAGCGTGATGACATCCACGCTCTGCCGCAGCTTTTTGAGGTGCTCTTTCTGGCCTACCCCAAAACGCTGCTCTTCGTCAATGACTACGAGTCCCAAATCCTTGAAATCAATATCGGCGCCGAGTAGCCGATGAGTGGCGATGACAATGTCTACCGTGCCCTCTTTTAGTCCTTTGATTGTCTTCTGCTGTTCCTGGCGGCTGCGAAAGCGGCTGAGCATGGCTATGTGTAGCGGATACCGCGACAGGCGCTCCCGGAAGGTATTGTAGTGCTGTTGGGCTAAGACGGTCGTAGGCACCATTACGGCTACCTGTTTGCCGTCCAGGACCGCCTTGAAGGCGGCGCGCACGGCCACCTCGGTCTTGCCATACCCCACATCCCCGCAGATTAGCCGATCGGCGGGCACCGGCTTTCCCATATCCGCTTTGACATCCTGGATAGCCCGCCACTGGTCGGGGGTTTCCTCGTAGCGAAATGAATTCTCCAGCTCCGCCAGCCACGGGCCATCGGTCCCAAAGGCATAACCACTGCCCTGCTCGCGAGCGGCATATATCTTCATCAACTCGCGGGCCAACAGCACCGCCGATGCCTTAGCCCGCTTCTTAGCCTGCTTCCAGCGGGCACTGCGCAGAGCGGTTACCGGCGGGTGAGTGCCTTCGGCGCCAATATATTTCTGCACCCGGTCCAGTTGGGTGACCGGAACATATAGCCGGTCATCGCCGGCATACTCCAGGACCAGATAATCCCGCTGCATCCCGCCCACTTCCTGCTTGCTCAGACCCCGGTACACGGCGATGCCATGGTTGATATGCACTACATAATCGCCTTCGTGCAGCTCGCGCAGAGAAGTGAGGGAAAAGCCCCGCTGATAGGTAGGCTCCGGGGGCCGGCGCAACTTGCGCCAGCCATATATCTCCTGGCCGGTCAGAACGATTAAGTCCGCCGCCGGAACAGTAAATCCGCTGGATATATCCAAGTCCAGGATGTTGATGGTGCCGGGCTGCAGTGAGCGCGTCTGGGGCTGGGCATTGATTGACGAGATACCCCGCGAGCGCAGCACCTGGGCCATCCCGGCGGCATCGGTGCTGGCTATGGTCAGATACTTACCCTCCT
>JAUWJN010000106.1 GCA_030607655.1 bacterium | reverse complement strand
CCAGCGCCCGTTCTACCTCGCCGGTCCGGCCCAGATCCTCCAGGAATCGCCCCACCCCTTCGCCCGCGCTCAGTTCCGTCAGATAGCAGACCAAGGTATAACTCTGAGCATAGGCTAAACTAACCTTCTCCGTCGGGCCCGCAAAAGCCTCCTCCAACTGAGCAATGGTCAGCAGCTTATCCGCCGCGGCGGCCTGGCTTAGCACCTGCTGGTCCGCCATAGGTAGGTCTGCAGTCGCATACTTCGCCAGGCCCTCATGCAGCCATCGGGGAGCCGGGGCGCCGGTCTGGTCCAGCTTTTTTTGCAACACTATGTGGCACAGTTCATGAGCTACCAACTTGCCGATGCGCTGGGGGCCCAGGGCTTTGACTACCACGTGATCCTGGTTGGGAAAGGCGCGGCCCATAACCCATGGCGGGCTGGCCTCGCCCACCCGCTCGTTGAATTCCTGCTGGGTATGACATATTTCAATCAGAATTCGGCGCTCCAGTTGTATGTCCAGAGCGTACTGAAGGCGGGGCAGGGCAGTGGTAGCTGCCTGCTGGGCGATGATAGCCTGCTCTTCATCGGCAGGCCAATACAGGATGCGGAACTGCTCAGTGCCTCGGGCCCGGCGCTGCGGTTCCTCACTGACCTCGGCGGCAGGCAAGGGGGCCGCGATGATTACGGCTATGATAATCGGCTCCAGTAGACCTACGCCCCGGAGGCGCGGCAAGTCATTGGCCCTCCTCAGGCTGATAATGGGCATCTCGCCAGGCCGGACATCGCGCCTGCGAGCGGCACCAACGGCAATGGCGGCCCTTGTTGGTCGGAAACTGCTGAGCCTGGCGAATGCTGTGCGCTAAGTTGATAATCCGCTCTTGTAAGGAGTTGCGCTGTGCCTGGTCAATAGGAGCGACCACCAATCGCCCGGGACGCAGGGCGTAGACTGCTACCTGGCAGTCCGTCTTCGCTGCCAGGGCGGCTTCGGCGGACAAGTCCTGGTCGGCAAAATGAGCTTGGCCCAGTAATAACAGCAATCCCGCGGATATGTCCTTGGCCAGTTCGGCTGGGCTGGGCGGGCGGTGGGAGGATTTATACCGCAGCAGAGTGATAGTGCCATCCTCGGCCTGGTCCACCCGATCGGCCACCGCCACGAAACGGTGGCCGGCTATTTCATCTTCAAAGCGCATATCGGAGGCGATGGCTTCATTAGGCTGATTCTTGTGAGTCTGATGATAAGCCTCCAGAATCTGCACGCCCTCGGAATGGAGCTGCTCTTCCTCCAGGCTGTCAGCGCACAGCTCGCCCTCCCAGTTTTGCTCAAAAAGCCGCAGCAGAGAAGCCGCTGAGACCTGCCCGGGCCCGCCCATCTGGTATGCCTGCACTAGCGCAGAGCGCAGGGCGCGATGTAAGGCGGCCGGTCCGCCGATAAAACGGCGACTCTCCGCCGGGGTGGTGAAAAATGACAGCAGGTACTTTTGCGGACATAGCGCGAAATCCTCCAGGTTCCGCGCCGTCAGCGGCTGTTGAGGAGGCTGCGGGGTTACAATGTGTCCCTGTTCATTCACAATGTACTGTCCTATTCGCTGTCAGCGACGCGGTTTCCTGCCTGGACAGACATTGGACTTAACCGTCATAGGCAGGTGAAATCAGCAATAGCAACGAAATCATTACTACGACTATGGCGTGAGTAGGATTGACAATAGCCGGGCAAGGGGCAGCCCTATGCCGCGACGATGGCGAGAGTATCTTATAACCGGCATAATTGGGATTGGTGCGGCAGCAGTCATCCTGGTCCTGGCGCGGGCCCCCGGACCAGTGGGCGAGGGCTTGCAGCGGCTAGAGCTATCCACTTATGACTGGCGGATGCGATTGCGGCCGCCGCTGCCCCGCTCGGAAGACATTGTTCTGGTGGCCATTGACGAGCAGTCGCTGCAAGAACTGGGCGTGTGGCCGTGGCCGCGAGATTATCACGCTCAGGTCATCAAACACCTGAAGGACGCCGGGGCCGAGATTATCGCCTTTGATGTAGTCTTTGCCGGGGTGACCAGCGCGGAAGCCGCCGAGGACTTTCTGCAAAAGCAAGATATCTATTATGAACCGTCATTTAGTAAAGCAGACCAGCAACTCGAGGAGGCCATACAACAGGCCGGAAATGTAGTGCTGGCGGCCCGCATTGCCGAAGAAAGCATAGCTGGCGGGGAGGCCCAGGCGACTTATGAAACCGCTGATTTCCCTCACTGGCGCTTTCAGGACGTCGCTCGGACCATCGGAATGGCTAATGTCCCGATAGATATTGACAATGTGGTGCGCCGGGCGTGGCTGGGAGTGGAGCATCAGGAACAGTCCTATCCCACCCTGGGTGTACAGGTAGCCGCCGAGGTGCTGGGTGTGACTGCGGGCGAGCTGCAAAACAGAATTCGGCAAAATGTGAACCCGCGTGCCCTAGCCCCCCAACAGGAAAGCTTCTTGATTGATTTCCGCGGCCCCGTAGACCAGGCGTTCACTCGGATTCCCTACTATCAAGTACTGTGGGCCGAGGAGCCGGACACTGACCTCGCGCCCGTGGCCGGGAAGTTGGTCTTCATCGGGGGCACGGCGGAAATTCTGCAGGATTTCTACTACTACCCCTTGACCGTCGGCAGCCAACGTGAGGGGGGCGGGCGACAGATCTCGGGCGTGGCCCTGCAGGCGAGTATCACTGATGCCCTGCTGCGCGGGGCCTATATCCATCCCCTGGCGGGAAAGTGGATATATGTCCTTGGTCTCATTCTGGCGGCGGTAGTGGCAGTTGGTACAGCCCGCCTGCGGCCTCTGCCGGCGCTGGCCGCGGTACTGGTACCAGCTCTGCTGGCTGTGGTCGTGGTCGGTGTAGTGCTGTTTATGTCTGGCAAATTGTGGGTGCCTCTGGTAGGCTGGGCCGTAGGACTGGTAGCGTCTTACACTATGAGTACCGTGTACTTGGAGTTTACCAGTGAACGGCTCCGCCGCCAGTTGCGGATGGCCTGGGAGCGACGAGTCGCACCTGAAGTGCTGGAGGTTATTTTGGATAACCCCGGTCTGGCACACGTAGCCGGGCGCCGGGTCTCGGCCACCGTGCTATTCGCCGATATGCAAGGCTTTACGGCGCTGTGTCATGAGTATCCGCCCGAGGAGGTAGTGGAGACACTAAACAAGTACCTCAGCGCCGCCACCCGAAGTATCCGCAAACACGGCGGTACTTTGCATAAGTTCATCGGCGACGGCGTGATGGCCGTCTTCGGCGACCCCCTGCCCCAGCCAGATAATGCCCGGCGGGCGGTGCTGGCGGCCTGGGAAATCGTCCACGGTGTCGCTGAAAGGTATATACGCGTAGGCGTGCACACCGGGCCGCTGGTAGCTGGTGATATTGGCTCTGAGGAGTTTCTGGAGTATACTGTGATAGGTGACACCGTCAGCACCGCCTCGCGCCTGGAGGGGCTTAACAAGGAGTATGGCACTCAAATAATGCTTAGTGCGGCTACCGTTCAGGCTGCCGGTGCCGGCCTACAGGTGCGGGCGCTGGGCGAGGCCACGGTGAGGGGTCGTGCTGAGTCTATAGAAATCTACACTCTGGAAGGAGTTGACGATGATGACCAACCCACAAGTCCCACAGCGTCGCGCTAGCCTTACCGGCATTATCTGCATCGGATTTGCCTTAGCTTTGATGGTGGCCCATGCGGCTGGGGCCGCTGAGCAGTATGCAAAGATTAACGCGATTGTGCTGACCGTGACCCACCGGCCCGGCCCGCAGGGCACTTGGACCAAGAGCCGACTCGGCACCCAGTTGCCGGCGGGCAGCCGGGGGCGGACCGGACGGCGTTCGCGGTGCGAGATTAAGTTCCCCGACGGCAGCACGGTAAGGATGGGGCCCCGCTCCGACTTGGTCATTGAGTCGGTGACAGATAAGAACCTTAATCTGGAGAAAGGGCGGCTGTTTGCCCATATTATCAGTGGAACGGTGGCCCGGATTACCGGCGCCGCGGCGACGGCGGCCATCAAAGGAACTTGGGTCGAGTACATTCGCCAGGAGCCGGAAGGACGCCGGCCCGATACCTTGCGCGCCTGGGAAGGCTCCGCAGAGTTGTTCAATGATCTGGGTTCAACCGTCGTAAGCGGCGGCACTGAGAGCAGCACTGCCCCGGGCGAAGCGCCAGGGGATAAGCACTGCACCCCGCCGCGAATGTTCAGCGGGGGGAGTAGGTATCCCTGGTGGATGGACGTGAAGCCGGGGGCCAATATCGCCTCTACTCCGGGCACACCGGTGGGTCAGCAACAGCAAAGTGAGTACGTCACAACCCTGTCAGTAGTCGCCGCGCCACCCTTGGCCGCTAAGGGAGAGCTGGACGTCATCGTCCAGCAGACAGGAGGCCGACGCCCCACGCATTCGGGCGGCTCGTCTGTCTTGCATCTAGTCCAGGCGATTGGTGGGATGACCGCGGTCACTAGCCAGGGGCCGCGGGCTCTGGGATGCCGTTACTTTGGGCCCTACAGCCAGGTAGATTCCTACGGCCTGTTCGGCGAGGCAGCCGGCTTTGGCGGCGCGCGACTGCGCCTCGCCGGCTTGGTGAAAGACACTTATGGGCAGGTGGGCGTGCTGGGATCGACTGACTTTGACGGGGATATTGATGTGGAGTTGGACGAGACCTTCGTTATGCGCCGTAGCGAAACCGATGAGCTTATCCTCGGCCGCCAACGCCTGCTGCTGGGACCGGTAAATAACAATGAACTCGGCAGGCTGACGGGCTTTGGCCTGGTAGACGGGGCCCGCTGGCATCATCGGTTCAATGACCTAACCGAGGCTGATGTGGTGTGGATTGATGACTTTGCCCCGTGGGATGAAAGCCAAGCCAGTGGATGGTACGCGCGCGTGCAAAGAGGGGTAGCCGGCGGGCAAGTGGCGATTAGCTGGCTCGACCAGACCGGCGCCGGCAGTGGCGTAACCTGCGATTTTTCCTGGCCGGCTATCCCTGGCGAGCTGGATGTATACGGCGAGTTTGGCGACGACCCTCATGGCGCTCATCTGGACACGGTCGGCGTATACCTGCCCGGCCTGTATCAACGCTCCGGCCTGGATATATTCCTGGAGCGGGCCCGCCGCAGTGGCTATCCCAGCACTACCACTCTGCTTGCCTACCAGGATTTCACGGATGACTTCACTGGTGTGGTGCTGGCCCGCAAAACTGCCGGCGAAGATATAGAATTCGCCCTGGGTGCAATTAAACGCTTCGGACCATCAGGGGATTGAGTCGGCTTAGGTCGCCTGAAGCTATATGAGCACCCGCTGTAGAAGGGCCCCTTGTGCGCCGTAGCCGCATTCAGTGCGGCGTAGGAGTATCCCCGGCCCGAGTGCCTATCTCTAGTACTGTGGGAGGGTGCCCCTCCCACAACGTAATAGTGATATGGTCGCGGCAAGAATGCCGCTCCTACGGCGGACGACGGCAACTAACTTCAAGGAGGTATATGCTATGGCTACAGTACGTATCGGCGTTGTCGGAGTAGGAACCTTTGGTATCAATCATCTGCGCTGCTTCCGGCAGCTCGGCTACACCGGGACAGCCCAACTGGTAGCGGCCTGTGACATCAATGAGGAGCTTCTCGCGGAGCGCGGCCAGGAGTTTGAGTTTGCCCCCTACACTGATTACCGCGAGATGCTGGAAAAGGAGCAGCTCGACGGTATAACTATAGTTACTCCCGACCCGTTTCATCGGGAAGTCGCTTTGGCTGCTGCCGAGGCCGGTGTCCATATCCTCTGCGAGAAGCCGCTGGACGTAACCGTAGCCGGCTGCCAGGAGATAATTGATGCTTGTGAGAAGGCGGGTGTGCTGCTGATGGTGGACTTTCACAAGCGCTACGACGAGTATCATCTGGCTATGAAACAGAAGATACAGGCCGGCGATCTGGGGCAGATAGAGTATGGCTATTCCCATATGGAGGACCGGATTGAAGTGCCTCGCGATTGGTTCCCGGATTGGGCCAGGGCCAGTTCGCCGGCCTGGTTCTTGGGCATCCACTTCTACGACCTGGCGCGCTTCCTGCTGGAGGCTAATGGTAAAGCCGTCTGGGCCACCGGCCGTACCGACCGCCTGGCCGAGCTAGGCGTGGGCGGCTGGGACTCCATTTCGGCCAAAGTGCTGTTTGACAATGGCGCGACGGTAGCCTTTGACACCTCCTGGATACTCCCCGACGGCTTCCCGGCGATCGTCAACCAGGGCATCCGCCTGGTGGGTACCAAAGGCGTGCTGGAGTGCGACTCCCAGGACCGCGGGACGTTCACCTGCTGTACCGACGACCAGCCCGGCGGCCAGACTCATAACAAGAGCTTCCTACGAATCCGCTATGACAAGCAAGGCCGGGAGGTCTGGGAAGGTTACGGTATGACCAGCATTGCCGACTTTGCGTACAATGTGGAGGTCCTGCTAGCGGGCAGGTCAATTGCGGATTTAGGCGACTATCCGTCGGGCTACGACGGCCTGGAGGCCACCAAAATCGCCGCCGCCGTCCACCAAAGCCTGGAGAGCGGAGAGTTGGTTTCCTTACCTTCATAGACAGTGCACTATTGGGTCGCTGCTCTTTTTGCTCTTTGCAGCGCCGAATGGTATAATTCTATTGAGACTCTTCTGTTCAAAAGCGGACTTTAAAGCCCTGTGCATATACTGGGGTTTATAATTGCAATGACTCCGAGGTGAGTAGCTATGGAGAACGAAAGTGAACGCAACGAAACTGAGGAAGACGTACGGATAGGGTTTCTAACTGTTCGTGAGCTTGACCAGACAACCTACCGAGCTGGGCTCCTGGTCACCAATGCTAAGGGCAAGCCATTGGAACTCCGAGCCACCGGGCCTCTTCGCCCTGACCGAATCCAGACACTGATTTATGGCGAGACCCTAATTCCAACTATTGCCCAAGAGTTGTGTGGACAGCCTCTGATAGAGAGCTTGCGAGAGCGTCCAGGTATTATCGCAGTTGACCATGAAGCGTTTCTCCCTCTCCATAGCTTGGAGCAGCCTGTGGTCTACATTCGGAGAAGTGGCGAGGAATTAGAGATTGAACTGGGAACGGCCACCGGGACTCAGGAGCCCCATACCGAGGAGGTTTTGCAACCACCGGCGGGGCGATTCCAACCGGTGGTTCTGAAGTTCAGCGCGGAAGTTTCGGAGGACCAGACACACACGTTGCGGACCAAGCTTGCAGGCCTGTTTAGAGTCTTTGACCTAGTGGAGCCTTTTGACCGTGTAGCCAAGGCTCTTCAGATGCTCCAGGAGCAAGAGTCTAAAAAGGAAACATAGCAAGTATGCCACGCTTCCGGCACATAGCCCTTCGGGTTTGGACTAGGTTGCCAGGCAGAAGTCCACTGCTTTGCCCCCCCATAACAGATGACCTCCTGGTTGTGTGGAAGGTCAAGCTGAATGCGCTCGCTGTGACCGGATACAAAATCCGCACTTTAGAAGCACTAATTTTGACAAACGACCTCGCCACACTTTCTCGTCCACACCTCGATGGATACCAACTCCTTAGACAGCCAGATATAGCTAGTCTTGAATTCGATCCTTTCTGCCCATCATGCCATATTATAGGCAAACATTTCGCCCACCGTCTCAGCGGCCAGCGCACGTTACCTCAGACAGTTAAGGAAGGCTGGATTAAGTATGAGCCTAAGAGGAAGAGGATACCATTACCGAGACCCAAAGGCGACTTCCTGTGGGACACCATACTCCTACTTCTTCAGCCCCCGCTGGACCTCGCTCTATCTAAAATTGTTGACTTGCCACACGAGCTGTACAAATTCCAAATACCTGGTATAAAATT
>JAUWJN010000059.1 GCA_030607655.1 bacterium | reverse complement strand
GGTTACATTGGCTCGCTCGGTGCGTACTTGGCCACTGTCCAGGTCAAAGTAGATATTCCCGTCGATAATCTCCTCCAAATCAATCCTCGTTGGTGTGCGCTCTGCGCGCTCCTGCGATTGGCCCGGTGCTTCAACTGCCAGATCAGCGGCATTGATACTGCCGTGAAACGCTATGTTGGCAATCCGGTGCCCATCCATTTGTCCGAGACTCTTCAGGGTACATTGCAGAGCAAATTGCGGGACCTGTTCAGCCGTAACGCCCCACCACGGCAGCGGTATCTGCAACTCCCAACTCTCGCCTATTGCTACCGGTTCTTCCGGAAAGGCCGGGGGTACTGACCGCAACAACTCTTGCCAGTCCTGGATCTTGCCGAACGTAGACATCCGGTCCCAGGGCGCGTTACCGGTGGGCAACTGGTCCAAGCCCGAAATCGCCAGGAGCCGGCCCTGAGGCGAAATAGTAATGCTAAGGTGTTCGAAGAATTCTCGCATTCGCTGCATCCCGGGCGCGGGTATTGACTTGCTCTGTCCCTGGAACTGGGCAACGCCCTGGCGAAAATCTAGGGCCGTATGGAAGCCCTTATCTGCCATCTGGGCTTGTAGCCGCAGTGTGTCCAGCCGTAAACCAATAGTGCCATTCCCCTCTTCATCAACTGATCTTACTATCAAGCTCAGGCGGGCATTAGCATTCAACCGGATATGCGTCTGACCGGGCCCCTGTTTCTCCTCGTCGATGACCGGCATACCTGACAAGGACATATTGCCTACGCCGGTAGCCCATACATTGTAGGTGATTTCCTGCCCCGGGGTAAATTTATAGCGCAGCAGTATCCCGTCAGCGTGCCCGAATACTGCAGCCAGCAGTAGTACCGACAGTACCATCACCATCCTACTAGCAACTAGTCTGTACCTAGCCATTGTTGTTCGTCTCCCCTCTCCTTGTATACTACCGGTCCCGCATCACAATATAGACTTCACCACTGCGCGCCGTTTTCCCTTCCTCTCCTTCAGTGGCAATTTCACTTTCTCTGTAGCTGTTGTCCCCTTGGCCGCGACCGGTAGCTATCGTTCTCTGGTGTCGTCGGCCGCTGATTGACAATTGTTCCGGGCTGCGGTAACCTTTGGGCTGGCTAAACTTATACTTAACCAACTGAACCGAGGAGATAAATATGTCGGAACCCAGCCTGCGTATCCTAGGTATTGGTGCTCACCCGGATGATTGTGATGTGCACTTTGGTGGTACGGCCATCAAGTATTCCCGCCGGGGGCATCAGGTCAAGTTCGTTTCCACTACCAATGGAGATACTGGGCATCATCAAATGGGTGGCGGGCCGCTGGCTCAACGCCGATACGAGGAAGCTCAGCGCGCCGCGGCGATAGCCGGCGTCACCTATCAAATTCTGGACATCCACAATGGCCAACTTATGCCCACTTTGGAAAACCGCTGGCGACTGATCGAAATCATCCGCGAATTTGGCCCTGACCTGGTCATCACTCATCGTCCCAATGACTATCATCCTGACCATCGGTATACCTCGCAGCTCGTCCAGGATGCGGCGTTTACAGTGACAGTTCCTAACGTGCAAGCGCTTACCGCTCATTTGCAATACAATCCAGTCGTCTGCTATATGAGCGACAATTTTCAGAAACCGTACCCTTTCTGTGCCGATGTGATAGTAGATGTAGACGACGCCCAAGACGATAAGCTGAGGATGTTAGATTGCCACGAATCCCAGGTGTATGAATGGCTACCGTATAACTGGGGACTTGAAGAGCCAGTTCCCCAGGAGCCGCAAGTGCGCCGGGAATGGCTGGGGGAGAAATGGGATCCGCGATTTCTGGACACAGCCAATCGCTATCGCAAACGCTTGCAGGAATTCTACGGTGAGCGGCGTGCCGCTCAGATTAAGTATGCCGAAGCCTTTGAGATTTGTGAGTATGGCGCGCCTCTGGCCCCGGATGATATCCCCGCCCTGTTTCCCTTGTTTGATGAGGAGTAAAACGGCCCTATAAGTTGATATGGGCAATCGCGGTAACAACCCAAAAGGGGAAGTACAATGTCTGAATGGCAGGCGAATGTAAGCGGAATTGATAAGAGGCGAGAAAAAGAATATCAGTATGTTCGTGAAGTGCTTGATTTTGGGTGGCATAATAGCAGCAGTGCTGGGTTTACCCGGCGGCTGGAGGAAAAATTCGCGGAAACTTTTGGCGTCAAATATGCGATTTCAAATAATTCGGGGACCGGGACAATGCATGCTTGCCTCATGGCGGCGGGGATTGGGCCTGGGGATGAGGTCATCGTTCCCGCCCTGACGATGGCGAGCACCGCTCTGGTGGTAATTCATCAGAATGCCGTACCCATTTTTGCTGATATTGATGGGGAGACTTTCAATATTGATCCTGCCGACATCCGTCGGCGCATTACCCCCTACACCAAGGCCATTATTCCCGTCGCGCTTTATGGTATGGCTCCTGACTTGGACGCCATTATGGATATCGCCCGCGAGCACAATCTGGTGATCATAGAAGACGATGCCGAGTGTTTGCTAGGTCGCTACCAAGGGAGGCTTGTGGGGACGATCGGTGATATGGCCAGCTTCAGTTTCCAGAGCTCAAAGCATATCACCGGTGGGGGTGAGGGGGGGATGGTCATCACCGACAATGAAGAATACGCCCGCCTGGTGCGCAAGGCTACTGTCCTGGGGTACGCCACTCTTACCGCCCAAGCGGGGAGGACTGTCGTTCCTAGAGAAATCCGGCAAGATCCACAATTTGAGCGACACGATATGCTGGGCTGGAACTATCGGCTGCCGGAGCTTTCCGCGGCAGTGGCGCTGGCCCAACTGGAACGAGGGGAAGAGTTAGTTAGTTGGCGCCAGAATGTAGCCCAGATGTATGCGCAAGTCATAGATGGTTGTGATTGGCTCGTTGCGCAAAAGGTACCCCCGGATGTTGGACACACTTATTGGTGCTATACCGTCCTGCTGAAGGCAGAGGAGAAGGAGCTGACCTGGCATGGGTTCCGCGACAAATATGTGGAATTCGGCGGCGATCCCATCTACGGTGCGTGGGTGCCAGTGTACTTGGAGCCGGTTTTCCGGGAGGAGCGGTTCTATGGCAGAGGCTGCCCCATCCATTGTCCTCTCTATAAAGGAACGCCACCGGTATATGAAAGGGGCCTTTGCCCGATTACTGAGAAAATACAACCGAATCTGTTTCAATTCCGGACCAACTACGATATGGAAAGAGCTAGCCACCAGATGGATGCGCTGACCAAGACCATTGCGTATTTCAATGGGAAGACTTGAAGAAGGAGTTTTTACCTTATCGCCTAGGCGAATGGTAATATCCGCCCCGATATAGGAGAGACAAACAATGAACAATATCTGGGAACTATTTAGTCTGAAGAATCAGGTTGCCCTGGTCACCGGCGGTGCCAGCGGGTTAGGGTATGATATGGCCCTGGCTCTTGCCGAGGCCGGCGCTGATGTGGCAATTACTAGTAGAGATATAGAAAAAGCACAGCGAGCTGCCGAGGACATAGCGGCTGCGACCGGCCAAAAATGTTTCCCCCTACATCTTGAGATTACCAGCGAAAATGAGATAATCAACGCACTTGACGCGGTGCTCGAAGAGTTTGGGGGAATAGATATCCTGGTCAACAATGCGGGCAATGTTAAAAGCACAAAAGAGAATGCACCGCTGGAAGTCCGTCCCGTGGAAGACTGGCAGTATACTATGGATGTCAATGTGACGGGTTCATTTCTGTGTGTTAAGCATGTCGCTGCCAAGTATATGATGCCTCATAAGCGAGGAGTAATCATTAACATAGCCTCTAGCTGTGGCATTATCGGCAAGGATCGTCGGGTCTATGAAGGGACAGAGATGGGCGGGGTGACCGTTGACTATCATGCGGCCAAGGGAGCAGTCATCGCTATGACCCGCGACATGGCTGCCTACCTTGCGCCCTACAACATCCGGGTGAACTGCATCAGTCCCGGAGGCTTCTATCGTGAGAATCAACCCCCGAAGTTCGTGGAGGCTTACGCTAAAACCTTCATGATGGGCCGTGCGGGCCAGGCAGGGAAGGAGCTGAAAGGGCCGGTAGTCTTCCTCGCCTCGGAAGCATCTTCCTTCATGACCGCCCATAACCTGGTAGTTGATGGCGGCCTTTCAAGCTGGTGAAAGCGCTCCATCCACTGGCTACTACCCAATCCTCTTGGTCAGCAGTTGAGCAGAATCGGCGTCCAGGTACATAATCGTAGCGGGATGCGTGCGCAGTGCGGTGGCCGGGCATTGGTTAGTGATAGGTCCTTCCAGGGTAGCCTTGACGGCAGCAGCTTTGGGTTCGGCGGGCACGATACACAAGATTTGCCGCGCCGCACAGATCGCCGGAATCGTCATAGTGATGGCCTGTCTGGGTACCTCGTCTAAGCTGGCATAGCGCTTCTCAGGGTCCTGATCATCTTTGTAGTCCCGGTATTGCTGGCGCACCGAGGTCTCGTCAATAGTTATCATTTCGGCTAAGTTCTCAGTGAAGAAGTCAGAGCCAGGCTCGTTGAAGGCAATATGGCCATTTTCTCCTATCCCGATACAGGCAATATCAATGCCCCCAGCTTCCTCAAGCAATTGGCTATACTGTCGGCATTTCTCTTCCCCCGAGCCGGGCATATCGGCGATAGAATGGATGCTCCCCGGTTTGGCCGCATTGAACAGGTGATCATTGAGGTATACTTCAAAGCTGTTCTTATGCCCTCTAGGTAAATCTATATATTCATCCAGATGAAAGGCCGTCACGTTATCCCAGGGCAAGCCAGGGATGTTACTGAGAGCCGCCAGAAAGTCGTCCTGGGAGGGGGCCGCCGCGAAGCACATCGTTACCTTGCCGCGGTCAGCTACCACGGCTCTCATTGCTTGCGCCACATCCGCCGCTGCGGCTACTCCCCTCTCAGTGCGGTTAGAAAAGATTTTCACTCCCACAGATAGCAATCTCATAAAGGCACTTCCTTGGGGTTGATGTAAGGCAACTAGCAGTGCTCCCTCGTCAAGAGGGAAAGCCACTTTCTAGAGCAAATGCTCAGTATCCACTATCAGGGTTACCGGGCCGTCATTGACCAGAGCCACTTGCATATACTCGCCAAACTGGCCGGTCTGCACGTCCAGCCCCTCCGTTTTAAGCCTTTGTATGAACCGGGCAAAGGCATCTTGAGCTTGCTCGGGGCTGGCTGCCTCAGTGAAACTGGGTCGGCGGCCCTTGGTCACATCGCCATACAGGGTAAAATTGGGCACCACCAGCACCTGGCCCTGGATTTCATTCACTGACAGATTCATCTTTCCCTGTTCATCGCCAAAGATGCGCAGGCCCGCAATTTTGCGGGCCATCCAGGCAATTTCTTCGTCACCATCGGCATCACTAAAACCCACTAGTACTGCCAGGCCGGGGCCAATTGTCCCGACGGCCTGGTCATTGATAGTAACGTTAGCCTCAGTTACTCGCTGAATTACTGCTCGCATACGGTTCCTCGCGGGTCTACCGCAGGCGCTGGGGAATAACTTGCCAATCAATTATATCTACTGAATCTTGGTCCTCGTCAGTGGCTGGTCCTATCAGAGTGCTGTCATCAGGTCCCTCTTTGTACGACGACGACGCATCGGAGTTGCGGATAGTGATAAACTCGTAGGGGTCGAAGAGCGTGATGGCATCATTGCCCAAGGTCCCCAGTCCATCATATACATTCTCGTCGGGATCAACGACGTTGGGGTCGAAGATTAGCTCAGTGGTGGTGATGAAGTTTATACTCAGATTATTCAAGTTCTGGCCCAATTCGGACAGGTCAATGGTGGCCTGGAGAGTCTGGGTTCCCCAGGGCAGTACATACTCGTATGGCGGGCCTAGTGAAGTCGCAGTGTCTGCCATTTCCAGAGCAATAACGGCATAGTCGCCCACACTGAGGTCGCCAGTAACAAAGCCGATTCCGGGGATAGGGGACTGCTCCGGAGGGATAGTAGAGTTAGCGGGCAAAGTTCCGGCGGTGGTGGTAACCTGCCCAGTACTGGCTGCTTCAAACTCTATTTGGACGTCGGCAACATCCGGGGTGCCAGGAGTTACTGAAGTGACGGTGACCGTATAAACTCCGGCATCGCCGCCGGTCACATCACCGGTGACCTGCTGAAAGCCGCCGGTCGCCTCCCGCAGCACTATATTCAGGTCCACCTCGTAAAGTTCATAATGGCCCTGGTGATACTCCAAGAAGTGGGTCATCGAGCCAGTTCCCCAGCCGTTGCCCCAGTACGGGCCCGCGGCGACCGGTACGGGGAAGTCAGCGCCCTGGTCGGTATCAGCGTCAAAGGCCACAAAGTAGTAAAAGTCATCATTTACCGGCCCGGCCATCTGCCAGATGATCTTCAGCACGACCTCGGGCACGACGCTACCACCGTTCTCACCGCCCCGCGCGCATCCGCTCAGGACAATCACCAGGCATATCAGTACTATCGCTCCGATTCGTCCGCTCATGCATTGGCCTCTCGGCGGGACTGGGCGCGGCGGAGCAGGTCCTGGGGATTTTCTATCAGGACCTTGGCCACTTTATCCTCGGGGACGCCCGCGGCGCGTACCACCTGTTCAGCAAACTGCTCAGTAAGCAAGTCAGACGGCTCGTGGGTATCGCTATTAAGAATAAGTTCGGCCCCCGCCGCCAGAGCCCTTTGTGCTACCACGCCATTGCCCAGGCAGTGGCCCTGGCGGGTGGTCAGCTCAATGTAGACGCCGGTTTCGGCAGCCAGCTGCGCTTCTTGCTCGGTAAGCAAGCCAGGATGAGCCAGAATATCCACATGAGGGCAGCTCACCGCCGCCAGGTTGGTGCCTGGCTCAGTCGGCTCAACTAACGTCTCGCCATGCACCACCACTAGCTCAGCCCCCAGCTTCTTGGCCTCCGCCGCCAGTTGGGGTATAGCCGAGACCGGCGGATGGGTTATCTCCACACCGACAATAGCAGGAAAGTCCCAGCGCTCCTGGGCCAACAAACAGTCAGCCCGTACCTCTTCGATGACGCGGCGCATACCGCCTCGCGCACAGTGATCGGCGATACCCAGCGCGGTATATCCATGAACAATAGCCCGCCGGATTAGCTCCATCGGCGCCAGAACACCGTCACTGAGATAGGTGTGAGTATGAAAGTCATATAACATTGTTAATATTAGTCCTTACAATCATGGTCAGATTGACAGGCTTTATTGGTACTCACTGCCCATAACGATGGGTATAACGCTAAATCTGAGCCGCTCACGATACTCGCCGTTTGTCAGCAAAGGCTTCGGGTCCATTACTGCCAGACGCCCGTTTTCGTAGTCTATCCAGCCTGCCGCGATGTAGTCATCAACGATAATGAGCGGCTGGACACCTTTCCCCAGCACCTTCACCCCGGCGGGAATCTCGCCCATGTACGGTGGCTTCTCGGAGGTGGTGACCGGTTCGGCAATTCCGCCGGGCCGACCCAGACCGACCAGGACGCCAAACTGCACGAGGACCTGGTTCAAGTATATCAGGCGTATCTGCCGGCCGCTATGCGAATGAGCCAATGCCAGGAGCCGGCCGCCGGCGGCTACGTAGTGGTGCAGCGCGCCAATCTCTTCCTCACTGTACTCCCGCCAACTGCCCAATATCACCAACTCCGGATTGCTTTGCAGGGCTTCAACCAGGGGGCTTTCGGCGTCCTGCACTCGCAGGGCCTTTAGCGGTAGTTGGGTGATGCGCACCGCAGTGTGACGCAGAGCATCCTGGATAACAGCGTTGATTTCGGGCCATTTATCCTCTCGCGCCATAGAGTCATACAGGATAGCGCCGGCAAAGTCCCGCCGCTCCAGCGGTAATTGTGTCTCGGCCGGCGTGGGTAGTGATGGCGCGGGCAAGGGCGATGGGGTAGGGGAGATGGGGGCCAGCTCTTCCAGCCGCTCGGCCCAGGACACCGCCTGTATCAAGTACCGCAGTCCATTGTTGTCAGGTGGACGCTGCTGGAGGCCCTCAGCCACGATTTCGGTGGGTATGACGATGATCCCGCCTTCACCAAGTGACATCCCTGCGGATACAATCCTCTTATTCTGTCGGGCCAAAGGCACAAGCTTACCAGCAGATATTCGTAGGCGCAGCGATCCGCTGGGTGGCGGCTCCAGGCCTAGCGTCAGCGCACTATTCACCCATTGTACCGGCCCGTGGGCCTCGGGGTCAGCAATAATTTCAATCCCGCGCGGCTTCAGGAACTCGTTAGCTTGTTCCAGATGGCGGCGCGAGCGCCCAACCAATAATACTAATCCACCACCGCCGCGCACGAATTTGTCTAGCTCCTCGGCCTGGCCTGCCTCGGTAGCTCGATCATCATCAACCACTATCGCGTTGGGCGGGGTTTCCGCGGCGGCCATCTCCTCGGCACTGAGCAACTCTACTCCTCGACTCTCCAGTTCGCGGATCAGTTCTTGGGTCACCTCACCCAGGTAGCCCTGCGTAGGTAGGTCCACCACCACGACCTGGTTGGCTTCGGCGAGTCCGACTACGGCGAGTATAGCGATTATCGCCACACCCAGTCGCATTTCGCCTAAGAGCCGTCTGCCCGGGTACATTTGACTCTCTCCTACTGGGCATCTACGCTTTAGTGAATACACGGTGTTTATGATATTTTCCCTACCCCTGACGGTAATTCCTCCTGGCAGCGGATAGTGGACAGGTGACAGGAACGGCGGGCGGAAGTTGCGAGCAACTTTCGCCCCTACAGATGGCGAGGATAACGGCAAACAACAACAGAGAATGGGAGCAGATAGTAGCATAGTGACGCAAACGGCAACACTTACAGTACGAGGTTAAGCAAGCCGCCGGCGCAGAGAGATACGGTGACCATAACTAGTGTTGCTTTGGCCATACCCCTAATGCCGAACTCTCGCAGCAGGACGGCGAAGGTTGCGGCACAGGGGAAGTATGTGGTGAGCACTACACAAGCGATAATTAATTGTTTGAGAGTCAATCCCAACGGGGCTAACATCCCTACGGCCACGTCCTTGCGCAAAAAGCCGATGAGTAAGGCGGCCACGGCGTCAGCGGGCAAGCCTAATATGCCGGTAATTATGGGTGATAGAATGTGGCCTAGGAACTGAATAATACCCAGGACATACAGCACATTGACGATGAACACTCCCAGCAGCACATAGGGCACCGCCTCAGTAATAAACTGCCGGCTGCGCAGCCAGACCTTCTGGCCGGTAGTACGAATGGCGGGGATACGGTAAGGCGGGATTTCAATGAATATTTCCGGCGTCTCGCCGTGGAAGACCGCCTTGAATATTAGGGCTAACACCACCCACAGCACGGCCAGCGTGCCAAAGACGGGAATGAGGCCAGCGGCCCCGAATTTCCCCAACAAGCCGACGACCATAGCTATCTGAGCCATACAGGGCACACAAATCGCCATTAAGGTAGCGGCGATAAAGCGCTGGCGTCGGGTCTCCAAAACTCGGGTGGCGAGTGCTCCGGGTATGTTACAGCCCAGTCCCAAGAGCATGGGAATGATAGTCAAACCGTGGAGCCCGAGACGGTGCATTATGGTGTCCACCAATACTCCCAGGCGGGGCAAGTAGCCGATATCCTCCAGCAGGCTGAGCATCAAGTAGAAGGCAAACACGTAGGGGAGCACCATCGCAATGGGCACATATAACCCAGTGGTCAGCAGTCCCAGCGACTCAACGAAGTTTATTTCACCCCCGACTAATTTGCCCACCAGCAGCTCATGCCAGAAGCCGCCTGGTCCTAGTAATTCCGACAGTCGCATCACCAGCGGTGCCCACAGGTTGTCAAATAGGGGGTCAAACAGATAACCGATGAAGCCCTCGCCAATGAAACGTATCAGCATAAAAGCCACCAGACCCACGATAACCGCCAGTGGAATGCCCGTCCAGGGCCTAAGGGACAGGTCAGCTAAGTTCTCCAGGAAAGTATGATGGCGGTGGGTAATGCGCTGCACCTGTTCCACTATCTGCCCGACCTGGTGCCAGCGGTCGCTGTCCTCTTCGGGGTAAGTATTAGCCTTGGCCTCGCATACGCGGGAGACTAGAGTATTGATGGCTCGTGCGCTGATGGCTACGGTGGGCTCCAGCGTCACACCTAGTAGTTCTTCTAGCTTTTCTACGTCAATGTGGATGCCCTTGTGGGTGGCCTCGTCCCACATATTCAGC
>JAUWJN010000075.1 GCA_030607655.1 bacterium | reverse complement strand
CCCGCATTGCATACGTGAAGGCCACTACCCCCGCTGACCTGCAACTCTTGGATCAATTGCGGGGAGCGCCGGGGCTGGCAACATGGGAATACGGACCTCAGCACCTGATACTGCAGGGCACGGAAGCGGACATTGAGAGAACGTTGGCACGGCTGATCGAAGCCAAACTGATCTATGATGAACAAGCCCTCACGTGCGAGACTGTCCGTCTGTACTATTTGCGACAGCCACAGTTGGTCAAGGAGATGCTCGCTAACATGCCCGCCGGTCTGGTGCAAGATGTCACGGTGCTCAGCGGCGATGGGGCCGCTGGCCCGCCGATGCTGGTACTGGCCGGTCCGCAGTCACAGGTACGCAATCTGAAGCGAGTTATTGCGGCCCTGGACGTTCCTCAGCCCGAAGTCCGCCTCGATATATGGGCCTTCCAACTCAGCGGCAGCAATGCCAGTGAAGTTGCACAGCGTGCTCAGAAAGCGCAAGCTGAGGTGACGGCAGTGGCCCGTCTCGTGCGCGGCTACCTACGCCAGTTGGAGGCCTACGCTCAGGACAGGCTACAGGAGAATCAGGCCAGACTAGACGCTGGCGCCGAAAAGGCGCCGACTTTTCGCGCGATGATTGGTGTGTCAGAGCCGCGTTCGCCGGACACTTGTATCGGATTGTCCCCGGGAGCTATCCTGACACCATCTGCGAGAGGCCCTCACCCGCTGTCCCTGACCGAGACTCTGGCGATACTGATTGCGGCCCAACCCATGGCTGAGACAGCAGTCATGGAATCCACAAAGATGGGCATAGTGATGGACATCGGTGATCTGGCGCTGACTTCGGAGAGACCTGAGGGCGCCCGTCGCGCCATGATCGAGGACGGACTGAATGCGAAGCTGAGTGGTTGGCTGAACGTTCTGCAGGCAGACGATCCGGAGGCGCTGGCAACATGGCTCCGCGTGCTCAAGCAAGAAAGTTCTCAGAGATGCGCAGTGCTGGTGGCACTGCTGGAAGAGGTGCGGACAGCAACTGCAGCGGGTCAGCAAGGCGGCTCGGCGACAGCTTCTCATTCCCGGGCGCTTCTGCCCTGGCGCTTGCTTGCACTCTTCGGAGATGAACAATACGCGCGGACCGCCAGTGACAGCATAACAGGCTTTCTAGCGATGCAAAGCGCGGTTGCGGAGGACTGGAGCACAGTCTCGGCGGAACACCTGAGAATGCGCAGCGCTGATGCGCAAATCGTTCTGCAGAATGCGGAGCGCGCGCTAGCCGAGGACATCCAGGCCCTGTTCCTGCACCCACTGCAGAATGAGCTGCGCAGGCTTGCAGGCAGCGGCCGGGCCGGAGGCCTGGGATCGGCCAGCACCACGAGTATTTCCGTGCTTTCAGGCACTCAGGCACACATGGTTGGCAGCGCTGTCAGCTACTTCGATGTAAGCGTTCCGCCGACGCTGGATACAGCAGCGCTGGAAGAGGCTACGAAGTTCAGCAGAGCACTCGCCGGGTACTTACCACGGCGTTCGACGAGAGGTGTGCCCAGAGTTGTGGTGAGGATCATACTGGACCGAAATAGGGTGGGAAGGGAGGACTTGCACGCCTGGCCGGACCGGCTGCAGCGTATTCTGCCAGCTATACAAGTCTGGCCGCTGGAAAGTGAGACGCAGCCTGCCATGATGCTCGTGGGCACTAAGGATGAAGTTGACTCGGCGGTGAGCATGCTCAAGACCGGCGGTGTCGTCGCCAGCGTTCAGCCAATGAGCGCCGAGGCGGAAACTGCGCCGGTGATTCCCGCCGCCACTGCGGCAGCACAGAGTACTATGTCCGCCATCGGAGACGCCACGAGTGGCATCCCAGCGGATCGGCTACTGGCGCTCGCCATGCAATTCGGACAGCCGCCGCAGCTCTGGACGGCTCTGACCGAAGGCGTCAGCCTGACCTTCACCCCCCACATTCTGCCCGGAGGGTCTGCGGCCGAGCTGGCCATTGATTTCCAGGTGTTGCACGATGACCCCGGTGGAGGGCAGGGGGCAACCAGTGCCGTTCCACTCAGCCGCGTAGCCAAGCATCACGCAAAGACCAATGTGTATATCCATGCTCTGGATCTGTTCTCGCTTTCCAGCTTGACATTGGCAACAACTCATCCGCGGCCGAAGGGCGTGATTCCCATCTTGGGGCAGCTGCCGTTTCTGGGCAAGATGTTCCGCTATCCGCGCAGTCCAAGCACGGTTTACCATGAAAGCGTACTGATGGTCTACTCTACCATCCTTCCCACCGGGGCAGATCTGGCAGCCACTCTGGATGTGAGAAGTATGCCTCACGAAAGCCAATAGAGGCAGCGGGTGTATGTCGTCAGCGTTTGGGGGGCAAAGTAGGGCTTTGGTCAGCAGGCACCATTGGGGTCGAATACAAGTTTCGCGACTGAGCGACCCGTGATGCCTGATTTATTGGGGTTGATAATTGTCAACAATCTCTGCGACAAACCTTACTCTTTCGATATCGGCGGGTGGCGGCACTTCGTCAGAAGCACCTAAGATAAGATGAGGAGAGAACATATCCAATACTTTGATAGCAAGCTCGGCCAACTCGTCCAGAGTATATTGCTCCAAGAACATAATAGCCGGGATGCCATCCAACAAAATCTTCTCCCCCATAGCTTCCTTTAGCTCCTCTAAGGTCACGTCCCCCTGAGGCAATGGCGTAGCCGCTTCAATGCCATCAAAGTCCAGATACTTGAGGAAGGGCAGCAGCGGCTTCAGCGCGCCATCCATGTGAATATGACAAAACTTCCCCTTCTGGTGAACTTGCTTTATGCGCTTGTCGTAGTAAGGCATAAGATACTGCTCAAAAAGTCGGGGGGCATCAATGTGGGCGTCAATATTCTCGCCGAAGTTTAGTATCTGAATAGGGGAATCCAGCAGCACCTGGTACATCTTATCATCCCACTCCTCAATCACCTTCAAGAACTGCTCTATCTCCTGGGGCGAGTCGTGCAGTAAATAAATGGTGTTCTCCCAACCCATATAACTTATGAACAGCCTCTGCAGAGGAGACCGCGGATAAAAAGTTTGGACTACACCTCTATCGCCAAACATCCTGTTAGCCTGCTCAAAGTTATCCCGATCAAATACAAACTCGCTGTGGTCCAATATATATTCCATCACCGGTATGTCATCCAGCGTCTTTACCGGATACTCGGTGTGATAGCCACTCCTGCTCGTCTCGGTTAAGGTACCCTTGGGCGTTGCGTGAATATATGTCGTCTCTTCTAACTCAGTCTGGCTACTGGATTGTACGTGTTTATCATCAACTACTATGTGAAACAGCGGAATGCCCAGGACCTCCTGAGGATAGCGGGGGGAGGCATTCAACAAATCGTATACATCTAGCATGCTTTTGTCCGTATATTGCGCAGGTATACCTTCGTGGCTGGGGTCTGGCAGTCCGTTACCATTAAACCAGTAATAGATCCGGGGCTGCCAGACTATCTTATCCACCTTTTGCCTGCGAAATGTTCTTAATATTCTTTCCCTGGTAGTCATTTTTTCAGGTGCGCGCCCTAAGCGTAAAGCTCACCGTCTTATGGGGTACTATTCTCACTTTGCCTAACAGGCCGGAGGGTTTGGGCTCCTGGACCAGTAGGTTCTGTAGCGAGTTGGCTACCCGAATCTCCAGGTCGTTGCTTCCCGATTTGACCACGGCGGTAATATCCCACTCAAATGGCTCCCACGCTCGCGCCCCGCAGCTTTTGCCATTCACTATCCCCTCGGCCAAATCACCCGGCTGCTGCATCTGCAAATACAATCTGCAATTCTTCTGCGCAGCACTGACCCGGAACTGCTGGCGGTATGTACCAATACCTGAATAGTACCGATAGCCCTGCTTGTCCCAGCCACCAGAGCCAATCTCCTGCGGCTCAGCCACCAATCTAGGTCGGCGCTGACCGGCGACAGCGAACCGACCTACGATAATAGCTGGATCGCGCAAGGCGCCAGGCTCATACAGGTGTCCGGCAGTGATAATTTGCACCTCATTGCGGCCTTTGCGTAGTATGCCCTCCAGGCTTGCCTCGTAGATATAGTGGTCCAGATACTGCCCCGGAGCTAGATCGGTCAGTTGTTCGCCGTTCACCAACACTCTATAGTCAATCACCTCCGAGCGCTGCCAGACCTTCTCCACTGCCAGTCCATCCCGTAGCAGACGGGTCTCGGCAGGGATGATTTCAGCCTCGAAACTGGTCGTGTAGATGCGCCGCTCTGTGGCGCTGTCCCGCCCACTCACATAGTTATCCATCTCGTAATCCCACCGCACCAGGGGCAAGGCATTAGGCTTCTGCGTCTCAAACTCCCACACGTCATCCAGGTCAATCACGCTGGGCAAACTTCGCACACGGGCAGACACTACCCGCGGCTGACTATGACTGCCCACGGTCACGCTGTAGCGACCGGGCTCACTAACCAACCCCACCGCTTCCTTGTCAGTGATCTCCACTAGGGGCAAGTCAGCGTCAATGATCGGCGTCCTGGGGCAGGGGAAATCAGGCTCGATACACAAAATCGTACTGACCGTTGGCGGTAGGCTCAGCGGAACACTAAGACCATCGGGCTTGCCATGAGCGACATAAACTGGTTTGATTTCGCCACTCTCAGCATCCCAGAAACTCACATCACCGGTGAACCCCACCGACACAGTGCACTGGTGGGTTTGCTCGCGGCTGGTATTCTGCAGCAGCAAGAAGTGGGCGTCATTACGGATATAGTGAAGATGCACGATGTCAGGCACCGGCTGACCGTCGGTATCAACAATGGTTACGTCGGCCTCAATACCTGCCTTCAGAGCTTCTCCTAACGGGGCCAGCATCGCCTCATCGGGCGTACCTGGTGGCGAACCCACCAGCAGCCCGCCCGTCCATCCCTTCAGGTTTTTCTTAGATGTGACTGGGCGTCGCGCCTTGGTCACCTTCAGGCTGCGCTTGTAGTCTTCCCCGAACATTTCCCGGAAGGCGTCACCAATAGCCTCATCTTCGCCATACTCAACCGACTTAGTAGGCAAGGAACCCAGCGCAATGATTCTGCCGCCCTCTGCCACATATTGTTCTAATGCCTCGGCTGTCTTGCGACTGATAGTGGTGACCGCCGGCATAACTAGTATCTTGAAGCGCTCGGCAATCTCACCATCAAGGCGCTTGATCCCAATCTGTCCATCGGTGAAGTCGGCCGCCTGGAGCATCTCTTCACTGACAAAATCAAAATCATAGTTGAGCTTGAGCAATACCTTGGTAAGCTGATTGAAACTATCCACAAGGGGCGTAGTAACCTCGTTGCCGCCTGGGGCCATCTCCGCCCACATTGACTTGTTGGGGTAAAGGAAGGCGACATCCGCACAGTGCTGCCCATTGCGGAATAGCCCGCATAGCCGACCCGTATAATCAGATAGCAGTCGATAATACGACCAGAACGGCGACTGGTAGAATTCTCCTGGCGGACACTCCCATTTGCGGAAGCCCTGGATGGAATAATAAAAGGCATGCGGCTCTAACAAATTGACGCCGAGGGCAATAACGAAGTCAGACATCCACTTCAGGTTGCGCAAGTCAATCGCCCATTGGGACGCCAGGCCGAAGGCTTCGCACATCACCACCGGCTTGCCCAGCAGATGCGCCGCCGAGGAAGCAAATTTACAGGCCGCGAGGTTGTTGGCTGGGTAGGCATCCGTATCCCAGGGCTGCAACGTAGTGGGCCAAGTGCCCTCGCATAAGTAATCGCACCCACCCCAGTGCAGATACTGCGCGGCCTGGAAGTAATCGCCGTAGCAGCAAGTCCCCTGCATTAGCTCCCCCTCAGCCAGCAGGTGACCAATTGAATTCAGCCCTACTGAATCGCAGTAGTCATAAATTTGCTTCATGTAGTTGTTAGCGAATAGGTCGGTGACGGTGGCCCAGTAGTCACACCTGATCTTGGCTGGTTGCGGTCCCATATCGCGAAACAGGGCCGGTAGCACGGGCTGCAGCGGATAGCCGGCTCGCCACTCAAATTCCCCCGGCCGCCGTGGCGTCCAGCTAGCATTTTCTTCTCCCCATGTCCTCATCGCGTGTTCATCGGTGAACATGCCATCTATAGTAGCGCCAAACTCCTCGGCAAAGCGTTCTGTATACTTCGTATGGGTCAGTTCGATGAAGCGGGCAATGGCGTCGGGATTGAGCACATCCACATAGGATCCGAAGAAAGTACCGACGTGCCACATCCGTGAGAACACATAGATGCGATAATCCTGCGACGCTCGCCATTGCAACTCGCACCCATCTATGAAATCTGCCAGGTTCAGGGCACTCTCCGGGAATCCCGCCGGCTTGCCCTGTTCCAGGGGCACCGCAATGACCGCGATAAGTTCATCGCCTACCTGTAATGTGCGGTTCACTTTTCCCCGCTGGATATCGAACTCATCGCTGATGATTACACTTGACATTCGGTACTCCGGATGCCCTTCGAAGACTTTCGCATCAGCCGGGCCGCTGGGCCAGTTATTCTCATCATACAAGTAGGCCTTCATCCCCAACTTCTTGCCCTCGTCAATCGCCACACCGATCTGCTCCATCCACTCTTCGGATAAATAGGGTGTAAGCAGGCCGTGGCGGGCGTGCAATATGAATCCGCCCACTCCATGCTCGTTCATCTCCCGTACCTGCCAGCGGGTCTCGCCCTCGCTAAGCTCGTGATTGAGAAACCAAAACGGGGCGAACCGAAAGCGATTAGCCGGGGTATCAAACTCTCTCTTCAGACCATCTAAACTCATTTGATATTCTCCTCTCGCGAAGTGGTACTACCTGTGTTTCGCTAGTGCAATTGATTATCCTGCCCATTGACTGCCTGATACACTTGCGGTAGCTGGGGGCAGACACAAAAAACAAATGCCGCTTGCTAGCGGCATTCGGTAGCCCTTATTTCGCTGGCCATGACGTATTACAGAGAAATGGGGAGCTAATTACCGGGATCCCAGGTAGTGAGAAAGTCCTCAATAGCGGGGCTGTCGGGGCGCAGCCACTTGGCATGTCCATCCACGAAGGCAAAGTTGGTGCCCTCGTTGTGGCGCGGGGCTGGATTTGAACCAAAAGTGTCGGGGTTACCATCAGGGTTAGGATCATCTAAGCCCTCTATAACCGGGTACATGTACCAAGCCGCTGGTACAGTAGCATCGCCAAACATAACCACCTGAGCCGGATAGTCTACCGCCCAGGAGACAATCCCCTCCAGCCAGAAGTTCATCGCATAGCCGGGACTGTACATGGGCTGATCCGGGCAGGCCACTATCTGATAATTGCGGATATAGGGCTGCAGTGTTTCATGCCACGCGTCTCTATCCGGCAAATCAGGGCGCAGGGGCAGAAATCCATCATAGTCTTGAGCATACATAATTGCGGCGGCGCCAATCTGCTTGACGTTGGATAAGCAAGCGGTGGCCGTAGCCTTGGCCCGGGCGCGGGAGAAGACCGGCATAAGCATAGAGGCGAGGATAGAGATTATGGCAATAACCACCAAGAGCTCGATTAGCGTAAATCCTCTGCCCATCTGTTTTCCCCTTCTTCATATCACGTAGCCCGATACTGCTAACCTTGCGCCAATTCATAGACGCCCGTTTCCCAGGCAAAGTTCCCCGAAACTTAACGCTAATACCCAGCAATACTCGCCGCGCGCGGGGGCTGTTGAATGCACTAGACATTATACCACTCGGGCTGTATGTCCGCAAAAATATTATCTCGCTGGCACAGCTCGCCAAAATAGGCCCAGTCCTCGTCGCTAATCTGTTCGCCCCGGGCGTATTTGTGAGCTAGCTCAACCACTCTCTTGAAGTCAGTATGGTGTGATTGGATACGGGCTGCCGCATAGTCGCGTGCTGACCAGGTCGTGATCAGAAACTGCCAATCAGAAGCCTGTAATAGTAATAATTCCCGCATTGCCTGTTGGATAAACTTGCGCATCGTCTGGTCATGGCCAGTGCCGTGGTCTTGAAGCAGAGCTCGCAGGTCTAACTCAGCGTCGTAGATTCGCTGCCAGGTCCAGTTGGTGTCCTCATTGAGCCAGACCCAGTGCCCCCCGCCAGCTCCCCAGGAGCCCTCCGGGAGGGTGATAGCGGTTTGCGCTGAGTACCGCGCCAGATACTCGCTCCCTGTCAGCACCTCAATCTCGGGGTCCTGGTGCATCCAGCGCAGCGCATGAACCAGGAAGCGGGGCCCTTCAAACCACCAGTGACCGAATAGTTCGGCGTCAAACGGCGCACACAGCACTGGCAACCGCCCGTCCGGGCGCGGCTGGGGGCGCAGAGTCTCTTTGACCGTCCACAGCAAATTGCCTGCGTCCTTGCGAACCTGGCTGTCCGCCCAATCCGGCTGATATGGTTGCTTGCTGGCCAGGTCATTGCGGGCATCGGTAATTCGCCAGTAGCGCAGGTCGCCAGGAATGTGCTTTTTGTGAAACTCCAGATAGTTGAAATTGCCCGGATAGCCGTGCTCAGCGCTCCAGACCTTCAAGCCGGTTTGAGGATCCCGCACCAACACTGACACGGGCGGGTGGTCTTCATAATAGTGGCCCACAAAATAGGGCAGATACGGCGACTTTTCTCCCCCATAGGGCTGTGGTTGGCGGGCTTTGCGAATCCGGCCCCACAACTTACCCAGAGTATGCTCCCAGTCGCTATCCACCGGCTCCGGGCTACCGCCGCCCAGCATGTGGGTGTCAACTGTGAAGTAGTCAATACCATTTTCACTCAGAAATTCTTCTATTCCCCGGCGTGGATAGGGCTGTTTAGTCCCCGCAACCTCGGGTGGCGGAGCCCACTGACACCGCGGCCGGTAGGCACCTTCCGGCAGCCAGAAGGCTCGCGGCCAGCGTCCAAAATACTTCTGATACGTCTGCACCGCCTGCAATATCTGTGTCCTGATACTTGCATCCTCGTGCAGCAGCGGCAAATACCCGTGAGTAGCTGCTGAGGTCATTACCTCAATGTGGCCGGCCTCCTGCATTTGCCGGTATTGCGCCAGGATGTCGCGGTCATAGCGGCTGCAAAACGTCTCCCGTAGGGCCTCATAACGCTCCCGCCACCACCGCGCTAAATACTGTAGGTGCCCCT
>JAUWJN010000125.1 GCA_030607655.1 bacterium | reverse complement strand
TTTTTCGGTGGCACAGGCATCCTGCCTGTGTAGCTGCTCACGGGCTGGAAGCCCGTGCCACTAATAATAAATGATTGCGGTAGGGAGGCCGCTACTCGGTAATAGGTGAAGTTGATAGGGAGGTAAGCACAATGCCGACAATTACCGTTGAGGGCCCGCCCATTTCCATAGAGCGCAAGCGGGCGCTGGTGAAGAGGTTAACCGAGACTGCCGCCGAAATCTACCAGATAGAGCATATTACGGTACTCATCAAAGAGAACCCGCCCAAGAATGTCGGCGTCGCCGGCCAACTACTCGCCGACCGGTAGCAGAACGCCTAATTGGGTAGGAGCGGCATTTTATCCGCCGTAGCTTGCGCGAAGGCGGGTCCTGTCGCGACCTGGGCAGCAGTGAGATAGAAATATGTCGTCAGAACGCCGAAATGAGAGGAGAGAAGTGATGGGGACTTCCCATTCGCAGGAGACTGATCTCTGCACGGACCTGGATTCTGGGAGTGACGTTCGGCCACCTAAGCCTGCGCCTTTTAGCGACATTGACCTCAACCAGTGGCGCAGCTACTCTGAGATAATAACTGATAGCCTGTGGCTGCTAGGCGCACGGGATAGTAGTAGCGTACATAGCGCGGAGTACTGGGGCAATTTTGTCCCTCAGATTCCTCACCAGGCCATTCGTCGCTTCACTAAGCAAGGGGAGACTGTCATAGACGGCTTCTTGGGGCTAGGCACCACATTGATTGAGTGTAAGCGCTTGGGCAGGCATGGAGTGGGGGTTGAGCTGGTTCGAGAGGTGGCCGAGCGCGCAAAGGATTTCGTCTGTCAAGCGGATAATCCATATAAGGTAATAACTGAGGTTCTTACAGCGGACAGCAGGGAGCCTTCTACGGCAGAACAACTGAAGCAGTTACTTCCTGATGGTAAGGCCGAATTGTTAATACTACATCCGCCATACCACGATATAATCAAGTTTAGCGAGCTAACGCAAGACTTGTCCAACATGTCGTCAGAAGAAGAGTTTTTGAGAGAGTTCGGGCGTGTGGTTGACAATTTACGTCCCTTGCTTCGTAAGAATCGTTACTTGGTACTCGTCATCGGTGATTACTATTCGGCGGGTAAGTGGTGTCCGCTAGGGTTTCATACAATGGAAGAAGTCTTAAAGAGGGACTTCCGACTTAAGAGCATCTGTATCAAGGACATCCAGTCGAATCGAGGCAAGCGTAACCAGGAGAACCTGTGGCGTTACAGAGCACTTCGCCACGGCTTCTATATATTTAAGCACGAGTATATAATGTTCTTCCAGAAAGGGGATAGATAATGTGGCCATTCTCGACTCTCCTACCGTTACGTGTATGAAACTGGATTCACTTAAGAGGTCGCATCTAGAGGGGTTATGTGCCGATTGGGGCATCGCCACGTCTGGCACTAAGAGCGATTTGATTGAAAAAGTGATAGCCGCCGATGTGCCTACGAATGAGATAGATGCAGCGATACGGGCTTTGTATGTCCAGCAGGCTAATGAGGATCTTCGAGGACTTTCGCGTGCGCAGCTCGCTGCCGAACTATCACAAGTTAGCTCATATGAGTGGCCCTGCACACAGGGACAGTTGGACGGGTATATACAGCGAAACTTTACTCGCCAATACCTGCGGTATTCAGAGGTTGTCCAAGCAGCGCAGAGCAAACTCAGTTCTGCTGTAATCCAGTACACCATATGCTCCTGGTACAATACTTGGAGCACCTGGCTGATCGAAGATGTCATATCGCGGCATGGCAACGTTGTCCCCACCCTCAAGAACGTAAAAGGAGTCGATATTTTCTTCAGGGGCCAGCCATTTGACTTGAAAACAACGGTAATTCCAGACGAGTTTTACAACCGATTCGACAGTTTGCAACGGGAGCCAGCAACTCTTGCAAAATGGTATTACGAAAACCAGGGGGCTCAACGCTTCGGCGCTGATAATCGTATGTTCGTTGTAGTGCATGACGCGCAGAGTCCCCAGGATTCTTGGAAGCTGAAGCGTAACATAGACCTCATTCGCACGAAGCTAAACAGCGCGCTGAGCCGTGAAGAAATAAGTGACCAGGACTTGGTGGTTTTCAGTTTCAACAACCGCACTTACAGAGCGCACGCCAAAGTTATCTTTGTAATCAACGAAGGCGAAGAGCGCCAGACAAGCTACCGATAGCGACGATTAGCTAATACCAAACATTGACCACTATGGCATGCCTATTTAGACCACAATGCCCTACACACCATTTGCCTTAAAATACAGGCCGCAGAGGTTTGAGGAGATTAGCCGACTTCGCCATAGTCCGCCGATGCCTGCAGACTTCGCCAAAGCAGCCTCGGCTGCGTCGGCTGAATCGGCTAAGGCGGACGACGGCTGAATTGGGCAGCAGCATGTCAGCCAGACGCTGATGAATGGCATAGTTCAGCGTGAGCATAGCAAACTGTGGAAAAGTTCAGCCAGGAGGTGAGACAGGTGACTTACACTGTGGTGCTACTTAAGGAGAAGGACGGACGCTATTCGGTGGTAGTACCGGCTCTAAGCGGCTGTGCCACTTTTGGCGAAAGTCTCCCCGAGGCCCTGCACATGGCCGAAGAAGCCATTCTGGCCTACTTGGAGGGCTTGCAGGTCCTGGGAGAAGCGATTCCGCCCGATGTGGCTTCGGTCAACGTGAGCCTGGACGAGGCAGTTGAGGCTTCCATTTACAAACTGACGGTGGAGGAGGCAGAAGTGGTTGCCTAAGCTACCCGTATTGACTGGTCGCCAGGTGATGAAGGCTCTTGAGCGGGCTGGATTCACCTTTGACCGTCAGCGAGGCAGCCACGCAGTCTTAATTAACCGCGAGACCAGACGGTGTGCTGTGGTACCGCTACATGGTGGCAGAGATATTCCACCAGGCACCCTGCGGGGTATTCTCCAGCAGGCGGGGCTTACGGTAGACGAACTGCATCGCCTGCTACGGTGAAGCTGATGTCACACTTTGAGCGTAAGACTGAATAACAATGACCTACATACCATTTGCCTTAAAATACAGACCGCAGACGTTTGAGGAGATTATTGGGCAGCAGCATGTCAGCCAGACGCTGATGAATGCCGTGGCCCAGGAGCGCGTGGCCCGTGGCTACATATTTGCCGGCCCCCGCGGCACCGGCAAGACCTCCACGGCGCGCATTCTCGCCAAAGCCCTGAACTGTGAGCAGGGGCCTACCGCCCATCCCTGCGGCGAGTGCAGCATCTGCCGCGCTATACAGGAAAGCCGTTGTATGGATGTCAAGGAAATAGACGCCGCCTCTAACCGGGGTATTGATGACATCAGGGACCTGCGCGAGAAGATCCAGTACGGCCCCGGCGAGGCGCGCTACAAGGTTTACATCCTTGACGAAGCTCATATGCTAACTGACCCGGCCTCCAATGCTCTACTAAAGACTTTGGAGGAGCCGCCGTCGCACAGTTTCTTTATCCTGGCGACCACTGAGCCTCACAAAATGCTGCCTACCATCCTGTCGCGCTGCCAGCGGTTTGACTTCCGCGCTATACCGGTGGGGCTGATGGTTGACGCGTTGCGCAAGATTGCCGAGGCCGAGAATATACAGATAGACGACACGGCGCTCGCCGCGATTGCTCAGGCGGCTGATGGGGCGATGCGCAATGCCGAGAGCATTTTTGACCAGGTAGTAGCCTACAGCGAGGGCCCCGTTGACATAACTGCCGTCAATACAGTGCTGGGGGTAACCGAGGCGGAACTGCTGGCTCAAGTGGCCGGGCTAATCGCTGCTGGAGAGATGCCTGGGCTATTTGCCGCAGTTGACGACCTGGTTGCCAGTGGCAAGGACCTGGCGCAATTCCTGCTCGATCTAACTGTCTACTTCCGCGACTTGCTGCGGCTCAGTATTGGAGCGGAATCCGAGCAGTGGCTACAACTGAGCGAGGGCGGCCAGGAGCAGATGCGTCAGCAGGCCCAGCAATTGGGGAGCGCGCGGATACTGCAGATTATCCATAGCCTTGCTGAGACTCAGCAGGAACTGAGAACTACCAGTCAGCAAGCGCTACTCGTGGAGCTAATTCTGACCGAGGCCGCCGAGTCTCAGCCCGTGGCGGCGCCGGCATCAGCAACTCCCGCCCAGAAAGCCGCGCCTGCCCCGCCCGCCAAGGCTGAGAAGCCTGCGCCGCCTCCGGCGAAGGAGCCACCACCGCCACCGGCAGCACCGCCCGAGGGCCCGCTTACTTTGCAGGCGGTGCGGGAACGCTGGCTGCAATTAGCGTATGAGCTTAAGAGGAGTGGGCACATGTCCGTGTGGGCAATGATAAACGACGGCAAATCTGACGAGGATTTGAACTATCCGACTGCCGTAAACGACAACAGACTTGTCATAGACTTTCAGAACGAATTCCATTACAATAGGATCAAGGACACGTACCGTGACATTGTGGAGGAGGCTTTGGCGAAACTATTGGGAAAGCGGTTGAAATTGGAGTGCCGGCGGGGGGCAGTTGAGCAGGCTGAGGTAACTAGTGAGGCCCAACGACCTCCAGTAGACGATTCAGCCCCGCCTGCTCCTACCCCACCGACCAATGACGTTGTTCAACAGGTCATAGACCAGACGTTGCAACTATTTGAGGGAAGCGAAGAGATTACCGAGGGATAAATGATGCGAAATCCAATCCAAGCTATGATACAGAACCAACTTGCGAGCTTTCAGGAGGGGCTGGCCGAGGCGATGGAGCAGCTATCCGTTGCCGAGATGGAAGGGTCAGCGGGCGGCGGAGCCGTGAAGGTAAAGATTACGGGGATGGGCGAGGTAACTGAGGTCTGCATAGACCCCCAAGTGGTAGACCCCGATGACGTGGAACTGCTGCAGGACCTGGTGTGTGCCGCAGTGCGCGAGGCACTGCGCAAGGCTTCGGAACTCAAGCGCGAGCGGATTATGAGCTCCACACCGCTGGGCAGCCTCGGAGTAGACTTACCCGATATCTTCTAATGTCCCTGAACCTGGGTTTAGTTAATGTTGCGATATGCCCCGCCGATACAAAAACTCATAGAACAGCTAGAGAAACTGCCGGGGATAGGTCCCAAAAGTGCCCAACGCCTCGCCTTTTTTTTGCTTCGTGCTCCGGAAGAGAATGTAAAGGCTCTGGGCGAGGCGGTCCTGGACCTGAAGGAGGAAATATCTCTTTGCCGGCAGTGTTATAACTACTGCCTGGGGGAGTTGTGCCCCATCTGCGAGGACGCCCGCCGCGACCACGCGATTATCTGCGTAGTGGAGGAGGCCAGTGACCTGATGGCTCTGGAGCGGGCTGGAGAGTATCAGGGCCTGTATCATGTGCTGGGCGGTGCCCTGTCACCGGTGGAGAGTATTAAGCCCTCCGACCTGCGTATCACCGAGCTTATCCAGCGAATCAAGGAGACCTCCCCGCAGGAGATAATCCTGGCCACCAGCCCGACAGTAGAAGGCGACGCCACGGCGGAGTATATCCGGCAATTTATCGTGGCGCTGCCCGGTGCGCCTCAGGTTAGTCGCATCGCCCTGGGATTGCCCGTGGGTGGCGACCTGGATTATGCGGATCAGGTTACCCTCGCCCGGTCCCTGCGCGGCCGGACGGTAATGGAGGATTGATGATGGCTAAGCGGAGTATATTGATAGGCGGGACGCTGTTTGCAGCAGTAGTCGTGGCCGTGGCTCTGCTGCCTTATGCCGGCCGGGCCCAGCCGGAGGATATTGTAGTATATTTCTCCCGGATAGATGATCCTCAGACAGCTATTATCCGCTCGCTTAATGAGGCTCAGCAGTCCCTCCATATTGCACTGTATTACTTTACCGACCCGCAGCTAGCTGAGGCGGTACTGCGGGCACACCGCCGTGGCGTAGCTACTTACGTCTACCTGGACCGTTCCCAGGTAAATCAGAAATATTCCCAGTCCCGACATCTGGCCGAGCAGGGAGTCCCGGTGCGTATCAGCAGTAATCGGTACATAATGCACAACAAGTTTGCGGTTATTGATGACATGTTGGTTCTGACCGGGTCGTACAACTGGAGCAAATCAGCTTACGAACGTAATGACGAGAACCTGGTGTGCATCCATCGCGAGGATATTGCCCAGCGCTACAAAAATCGCTTTCGCTACTTCTGGACGCAGGCATTCAGCCCCGAGTTAACTGCAGCCGTAAGAGCCCAATAATAATCCAAACGATTGCCGACACTAGATTCTGCGATTAAGTGAGTTGTGAAGGAGGACTTTGATGGCAACATTAACTGAAGTTCGCTGGCACGGTCGCGGCGGCCAGGGGGCTAAGACTGCCAGCTATATTATGGCGGTGGCCGCCGCTGAAGCCGGCTGGCAGGTGCAGGCCTTTCCCGCGTATGGTCCCGAGCGCCGCGGCGCGCCGATGCGCTCGTATGTGCGTATTTCTGATGGCCCTATCCGGCTGCGCTCGGGCATAACAAGTCCGGAGATTGTGGTGGTGCTTGATTCGTCGTTGGTGAGCACGGAGGAGGTGGCCGCCGGCGTCGCCGAGGACGGCGTCATCATTGTCAACAGCTCCGAGTCGCCCCAGCAAATGCGCCAACTTCTGGGCAATCCGCCGGCCCAGGTCTGCACGGTAGACGCGACCCAGATTGCTCTGGATACCATTGGGCGCAACATTCCCAATACCCCGATGCTAGGAGCAGTGGCGAAAGTCAGCGATGTGCTTACGCTGGAGGGCGCTAACGCGGCGGTCCGCAAGCAATTGGGTGCGAAGTTAGCAGCAGCAGTAATCGAGAGTAATCTTAAGGCTGTGGAACGAGCCTACGAAGAGGTGCAAACCGAATGAGTGTTTATAAACCTGATGCCAAGTGGCACGAGATGGTCTCCGGCGGCTACATTCCCCAGGCCGGCAACGCGCTGGAATATATTGTCAGCGGCTGGCGCAGCCAGCGGCCCGTCCGCGACGAGGAAGAGTGCATTGATTGCCTGTTCTGCTGGGTCTACTGTCCGGATAACGCAGTGCCTGTCAAAGATGAATCGGTGATAGGACAAGGCTTTGACCTGGACCATTGTAAAGGCTGTGGCATCTGCGCCGCCGTCTGCCCCAAGGATTGTATTGAGATGAAGCCAGAGTCGGAGTTCGGGGAGGGTAGTTAAGCAGTGCGCCAATTCCTTCCATGAGTTAAGGAT